>CAXBGV010000158.1:0-6821 GCA_963975235.1 uncultured Flavobacterium sp.
CCTAAAACCAATGCTCTATTGTCCTGTATGTGTCCTGCAGGAAAATTATAGATGATCGGAAAAGTATAATTTTTGGTAACATCCTCTATAATTTGTAAAGCATTTTTTCCCCAAGGAATATCGTTGTCTTTCATTTTGGTCATAGATCCAACAACAATTCCTTTGATGCTTTCCAAGCAGCCATTGCGCTTAAGGTTCATCATCATGCGATCAATATGGTAAAGGTACTCATCAAGATCTTCAATAAATAAAATTTTATCACGGCAATCAATTGCTGATGGAGAGCCCAATAAACTGTATAAAATAGAAAGGTTACCACCAACTAATTCGCCACTAGCTTTTCCTAATTTATTCATAGGAGCTGTTGTTATTTCATATTCTAGTTTGTTTCCAAAAAGGGAAAGACGCAAGGTCTCTATTGCCTCTTTTGTCGCTCTTGGAACGGTGATTGGCATCACGGCGTGTAGTGTTTTAAAGCCCATAGTGTTCAAATGATTGTGCAAAACAGTTATATCACTAAAACCAACAATCCATTTGGGATGTTGTTTGAATTTAGTAAAGTCAAGTAAATCAATGATTCGGACCGTTCCATAACCTCCTTTTACACACCATATAGCTTTTATATTAGGATTGTCTAGTTGTTCTTGAAAATCAGCAGCGCGTTGCTCATCAGTACCTGCAAGCTGGTTGTTGTCTAGACCTATGGTTTTCCCAATAACCACTTCCAGTCCCCAGCTGTGAAGTAAATCAATCGCTGGTTTCAAATTATTGTCTACATTTTTTCGAGCTGTAGCTAGAATTGCTACGGTATCTCCTTTTTGTAAATTAGCTGGTGTGGTCATTATTTTTTGAGATTGGCTTGTTGTGGAATAAATAACAAAAAGGAATAAAATTATTTTCGAAATACTAAAATTCAATACTGATTGCAAAAAACAAAGTTTATTCATAGTAAAATTCCAATGCTATTATATTTTTTGACTCTTTAGCCAAAAAAACAAAGATAGCTATTTTCAAAAATAATTATAGCTTTCTTGTTAAAATGAAGTATTTTTACTTCAAAAGGATCTATTTTAATACTGCTAACTATGGTAAAATCAATAGGTACGCTAATCGTGGCGTTGTTTCTACTTATTTTAATGCCAAACTGTTTTGGTCAACAAAAAAATTATCGCATTCACACGGTTGCATTTTATAATTTCGAAAACTTGTTTGACACCATTAATGATCCAGCTACTAATGATGATGAATGGACTCCAAAAGGAGCGCAGCATTGGACATCCAAAAAGTACCACCAAAAATTAGAAAATTTATCTAGAGTTTTATTGGAGATAGGATCTTCAGAAAACACCAATTCACCCACTTTTATTGCTTGTTCAGAAATCGAAAATCGCGGTGTTCTAGAGGATTTGATCAAGCAGCCTAAACTGATTCCTAAAGACTACGGCATCATCCATTTTGATTCTCCAGATAAACGTGGTATCGATGTGGCTTTGCTGTACCAGCGCAAATCTTTTCGTCCTACCTCATACACTAATATTCCTTTGTATGTCTACAAAAAAGAACTACCGTCCGATTTGCCATTAGTTGTAACGGCCGCTGACAAGTCGGATGATGTTTTAGAAATAAATTATCAAAATAATCGTGTATTTACTAGGGACCAACTTTTAATAACCGGATTTCTGGATGACGAGGAGATTCATATTATTGTTAATCACTGGCCTTCACGATCTGGTGGTGAGAAAAAATCAAGTCCGTTTAGAGAGGCCGCGGGTGCTTTGAACAGAAAAATCATAGACTCCCTGCAGCGGATAAATACCAATGCAAAAATAATTACACTGGGCGATCTCAACGATGGACCGTTTAATAATAGTGTCAAAAAAGCATTAGGAGCTATCGCGAATAAAGCAGCTGTCCCGCCGCTAGGAATATACAATCCTTTTGAAGAAATGGCTAAGAAAGGTTTAGGAACCATTGCATTTAGAGATTCCTGGGATATCTTCGATCAGATTATGGTATCTCAAACCTTAATCAAAAATGATTTTTCGTCTTATCGCTATTGGAAAGCAGGTATTTATAACAAACCTTTTTTAGTCCAAACATCGGGTCTATACAAAGGATATCCCAAGCGACATTCTGTGTCCGAAGTAGGTTTTAGCGACCACTTTCCCGTTTACATTTATTTGATTAAGGAAGCCAAATAAATGAATACTTTATGACTTTATAAACCAAGCATCACAAAGCTTTTTAGTAAATTAGCGTAACTAAACAATAAGTCAAGAATCATGGCAATAGCAAAACCCTTTAACCTTACAAACTGGATTGAGGAAAACCGTCAATTACTAAAACCGCCGGTGGGTAATAAGAATTTGTACCGAGAATCAGGTGATTATATCGTTATGGTTGTAGCGGGACCAAACGCCCGTAAAGATTATCATTACAATGAAACTGAAGAGTTGTTTTACCAATTGGAAGGCAGTATAAAAGTTGTCATTCAAGAAGATGGAGTCCGCAAAGAAATGGAATTGAATGCGGGCGATATGTACTTACATCCTGCAAAAACGCCTCATTCTCCCGTTCGATCTGAGGGTTCAATTGGGCTAGTTATCGAGCGCAAACGTGCGGGTCAAGGCTATGTCGATGGCTTACTGTGGTTTTGCGATAATTGCAATCATAAACTGCACGAAGTGTACTTTGAATTAAACGATATCGAAAAAGATTTTTTACCTCACTTCGAACATTATTACGGCTCGGAGGATTTAAGAACTTGTACTTCCTGTGGTACCGTTATGGAGGTTGATCCGCGATTTGTTGCAAAATAGTATTTTTTAGGAGCTTATTCCCGCTGTTCGTTGTATCTATTCCTTCTTAAAGAAATCAGGAATAGGATGCCACTTCCATCGTGGCTAGGTCTTAAAATTCAAAACGAACTCCTTGCTCTGGAAAATACAGGTCTAATTTCAAGTCGTTTTCTCGAGTAAGTTGCTCCTTGACTTTTAGGATGCTTTCTGTTGGAGGTTTCAAATGTGTTACCACAAGTTTAAAGCCTTGTACCGCTTCTTTTCCGGTAAGTTCTGCTAGAGTATGCATTTCCTGCATTAATAATTTCGGACTTAAATGGCCATACAATGCGGACTCAGGTTGTTCATTGGGAAACGAAACTTCGATAAATATTCCTTTTAGTTGTTTGCTTTTTATCAATGGCGCTATTGCTTCCCATAATAAATGTAGCTTGTTACTTTTTTCAATACGATCGGCGCCAGTGTCTCCTAAATATAGGGCGTAAGCATCACCGTTTTTAATCAAAAAAGCAGTGCTTTCAAAAGGATTTACATGACTAAGAGAAAATGCCTTAACAGTCATCGTGGTGTTTGTAATGGCAGTTTCTTCCTGTGGTTTCAGTGTTTGAAAATGGTATTTTTTGAGTTGATATCCTTTGCCTTCATCACCAAAATTAGCCCAAGTTTCACCATTAAAATAATGATTTTCCATCATCTCCATACATTTTGCTGTTGCATAAACTGTTTTAGCTGCATCTGCGGGAGAATTGATAATCAAGCCCGAAACATGATCTAAATGCGCATGAGAAATAAAATACCCTTTTATGTATTCTTGTAAAACAGTGGCTGCTGGTACTGTAAAAGTGTTTCTTTCAATTGCCTTTTCGATACCTGCATTGATAGTGCCCGCATCTAGACAGATATAATCTTGAGTACCTGAGGGTGCGAGTAAATACGCCGATAAGTTTTTTTCGTCAATACCTCCTTTAACGCCAAGTGGCACAACCTCAAAATGGGCTTGGCTGACTTTTTGGCTAAACGTGACCGATTGTATAAATAGTAGGCAAAGTAAAAAACGGTAAGAAGAAACCATGATCTAGATTTTAAAGTGATAGTAAATAGGGTAAATTTAAGCTTCTTTGTTTAAAACTAATTTATTCCGTATCATAATTCGTATCTACTTATTTATTTTAACTTTACATCAGCACGTTATTTCACTGTTAGATTCTTACTATTCAACTTGAAATACTATATTTGTGTATAAATACAACAATTTTAACCAAAAAAGTTACAATGATAACAATAGCAAATCAATTCGGAATGAAAGAAGCTTTAGCTCAATTGGGTATAAAGGACGTAAATGAAGGAACATCAACGGGACTTAATCACTTTTCAGATGGAGAAATTCTCGAAAGTTATTCACCTGTAGATGGTCAATTGATAGCAAAAGTTAAAACAACCACTGCTGCTGATTATGAAAAAGTAATGGAATCAGCAACTGCTGCCTTCAAAAGTTTTAGAACTATGCCAGCACCGCAACGCGGGGAAATTGTACGCCAATTTGGAGATAAATTACGTAAAAATAAGGAAGCCTTAGGGAAACTAGTTTCTTATGAAATGGGTAAATCACTGCAAGAAGGATACGGTGAAGTACAAGAGATGATCGATATTTGTGACTTTGCAGTAGGACTTTCTCGTCAGTTGCACGGCTTAACCATGCACTCAGAACGTCCGGGACACCGCATGTACGAACAATACCACCCAATGGGAGTGGTAGGAATCATTTCAGCGTTTAACTTTCCAGTTGCCGTTTGGGCTTGGAACACAGCCTTAGCTTGGATTTGTGGCGATGTTTGCGTTTGGAAACCATCAGAGAAAACGCCGCTTTGTGGTATAGCTTGTCAAAATATTATTGCCGAAGTTATCAAAGAAAATAATTTACCAGAAGGAATTTCTTGTTTAATCAACGGAGATTATAAAGTAGGAGAAATGATGACAAGTGATAAACGTGTGCCATTAATTTCGGCTACGGGTTCTACTCGTATGGGTAAAATCGTCGCACAAACTGTAGCGGGACGTTTAGGTAGATCATTATTGGAGTTAGGTGGTAACAATGCTATCATAGTAACACCAGATGCAGATATTAAGATGACTGTGATAGGAGCTGTTTTTGGAGCTGTTGGTACCGCTGGTCAACGTTGTACTTCTACGCGTCGTTTAATCATTCACGAAAGTATTTATGATAAAGTGAGAGATGCTTTAGTTTCGGCTTACGGTCAGTTGCGCATCGGGAATCCATTAGACGAAAACAATCACGTGGGTCCACTAATTGATACTCACGCGGTTCAAATGTACAATCATGCCTTAGCTAAAGTCGTAGCCGAAGGTGGAAAAATAATAGTCGAAGGCGGAGTTCTTTCTGGTGAAGGTTATGAAAGTGGTTGTTATGTAAAACCAGCAATTGCTGAAGCTAACAATTCATTCGAAATCGTACAACACGAGACCTTTGCACCAGTTTTATACTTACTTAAATACACCGGAACTGTCGAGGATGCATTGGCCATTCAGAACGGAGTTTCACAAGGATTATCATCGGCTATTATGACTAATAATTTGCGTGAAGCCGAATTGTTTTTATCAGTAGTTGGATCTGATTGCGGAATTGCAAATGTGAATATTGGAACTTCGGGAGCAGAAATAGGTGGTGCTTTTGGTGGAGAAAAAGAAACTGGTGGAGGAAGAGAATCAGGATCTGATGCATGGAAAGTCTATATGAGACGCCAAACCAACACGATCAACTATACCACAAGTTTGCCATTGGCACAAGGAATTAAATTTGATTTGTAGTTAAATTTTAAACATAAAAAAAGGCAATTTGAACGATTCAAATTGCCTTTTTTTATAGTAGTACATGGCTTTATAAGTTAAAAGAGGCCCCAATGTTTAAGGTAAACTGATTGTTTAAATGATCAAAGCCGCTTATGGTTTTATCATATTTAGCAATAGGAACTCCCGCTTCGCCAAAAACACCAAAACCATCAGTGAAAAAATATCGGAATCCTAAATGACCACCAAAATTTTTTAAGCCTAGATCTATTCCAGGATACAAATCCATTTTTGGACCCATATTAAAAACATCTCCTATGTTGGCATTAAATCGTGCTTTAATGTCAATGCGATCTTTAAACTCTGGAATTTCACCCAAAACGTTAGCACGAACAGAAAGTAAATAATTACCTGTAAATCCTACTGACATATTTTGTCCCACGCCAAAATCAGTACTTAGGAAAATACCTGTTCCTCCATCTTGTAAACCAGTTCCTATTTGTCCCTTTAGGTCTCCATTGCCTTTAAAAGCTTGTGCTTGCATCATAAATGCAGTTATAAAAGCTAGAACTGTTGCTAGTTTTTTCATCACCCTTTTATTTGAAATTAATAAGCGGCAAAAATAGTTCTTTCTAGACTAATTACGTCCCTTTTCTTCAAAATACAGTTGGTGTAGTGGTTCGCTTTGCCAAAACTCCTTAGTATCGATATCCATGATTGTCAATGGTCCTTTGAAGGCAGCTCCAGTGTCTACGTTCCATATGCACGCCCTTTGAACTGGTGTAGTCATACCAATTCGCGTTACAGGAGTATGTCCTATGTACACCTCGTCGTACAGAGTAAGTCGTTTTGGGTACAACAAGTCATTGGGTTTAATACTTGGGTCTAACGATAAAGCAGTTTCCCACAGTGTTCGATCCCAATAAAATAATTTTGGATAAAATTCATACTTCACCCCATTCATATTGGTAAAACCAGCATGAACAAATAAGCGATTTTTATCATCTAAATAATAATCGTCCAGTGACAATAAAAAGTCAATGTGTAATTGTTTAGTTGTGTCCGTAACACTTTGGTAGGCATTAACGGTCGCCTCACCGCCATGTTTGTACCACATGAGGTTGTCTTTGCTGTCTTTTAACCAATGCAATAATAATTCATCGTGGTTACCACGAATAAAAATGCAGTTATTAGTGGTTTTTAATTGAATCAAATAAT
>CAXBGV010000159.1:0-6820 GCA_963975235.1 uncultured Flavobacterium sp.
TTCAGAGGAAGTGTTTCTTTCGCTTTTAGACACTTTATAAGCAGCTCCTAGCTCATCAAGTGTAAACTGCTTGTCGGTTATATCATGATATTTACGGTGCATGATATCGATATCCAATGCTTCGTTTTTCAATCGTCCACAATCTAATCTTTCTAGAGTTGCATTGATTATGTCTACATCAAATTCAATGTGATGACCTACTAAAACAGCGTTACCTAGATAATCTATAAATGCTTTCATTGCCTCAACTTCCCCCAACTTAGGCAACGTACTTTCGATAATAAACTCATTAGACAAATGATTATCATGAAGAAACTTGTATTGCAACAAAACAGCTTCAAAACTATCATTAATATGTATCGTATCATCTATTATTGCAAAAGCACCAATAGATAAGATAACATCTTTACTTAGGTTCATACCCGAGGTTTCAGTTGAAAGCACAACATAGCGATTTGATTTTTTACCAAATTTTGCGACATACGCTTTCCAAAAATCTGGAGATTCCTTATTTATCTGTTTTAACCAATCTAGCATAATTAAGAAAATTGAGTTAGTTGAAATTTGCTTTTAATTAATTCTTCTAATTCACGCATCGGAGCTAAAGCATTTTTTAGTTTTTCTTTATCCAATTTTGATAATTCTTCCAAATTGATGTACTGTCCAGAATCTTCGTTTTTCAGACCTTCTAAAGTTCTAAATTTGGATAAAGTTAAAAAGGCTTCAGCACAATCTAAAAATATTTCAGCATGTTTAGGGTCTGATATTGCTAGCTGTTTAAAACGAACATAAGTATTATTAATTCCTCTAATTTCGTTACTAAGAACAAACAATCGAGCACCATCTACAAGCGGCATAATAGCTCTAGTTTTAATGTCAAATTTATCTTCATTAGGTCCTTCTTCCTCAACAATAAATTTTTTAAAGAAACTTAATGGTGAATTTTTTCTCAAAGCATCATTTCCTAAAAAGTCGTAGAACAATGTATTGTTTTTGGTACTTGAAAAAATAACCTCAGTGAGCGCATCTTCAATTTTTTGCTCTCCAAAAATAAGTTCATAATCAAAGAAAATACTGCTAATATCATTGCTGTTTTCACCTGGAGTATTGATCCAATTATTGTATTGTTTAATCCAATCAGTCAGTGATTTACACCATGATAAATTACTTCCCATATGGCCATTAACGCAAAGTTCATAACCCACCTTTTCAAGTGTAGCAGTTGTCTTTTTTCCTAATCGCAAAAAGTAGTCTTTAACATCGCGGTATTTATCAGGAGCCACATCCTCAAAGATTAAAATACTATCTTGATCTGTCAATAATAATTGCTCTTTTCGTCCTTGGCTACCAATGCTTAACCAAGCAAATCGAGCAGGAGGGGAGCCCAGATCTAGAATAGCAAGTTCAACAGCTCTCTTTAGTATTGCAAAATTAATTTCGCTAGCGATATTGTTAATATGCGGTAAGGGTATGTTTTTTTGAATCGAAGATTGAATCAAATTTGTAAGTCTAACACGAATTTGTTTCAAATCTTTGGAAGCATGTGATTTTTTGATTTCCTTTATTAACACGCCAGGATTACTAGCTTGTGCAGCAATTAAGTCTTGCTGAGATATTATTCCTTTAACTATAGTTTTGTCCGTACCATCAGTGGTGACACATAAATGACTAACATTGTTTTTAAGCATTAAAAGCTGAGCTTCGGCTAGGGATACATTTTCTAAAACACAAACGACTGGTTTTGACATAATTTTTGCAACGTCATCAGTAATCAAAAAACGACCCGTTGCAATTTTAGATCGCATATCAGTATCTGTCACAATCCCAATGGCCAAATTTTGATCGCAAATTATAGCACTATTAATACGTGTTTCAGACATGAGTTGAGCAACTTCTTTTACTGCATTTGAAGCGCTAATTTTTAAAGGAGCAGTATTGTATGATAAAGTTTGAAAGAATTGAATTTCAGATTGTTTATCAGTATACCTAAACGAATCAGAACTAATATTACCCTTAACGTTACTGATGCTTGAAGACGCACTATTAGCAGCAAAACTTTCCAGTAAATAATTCATTACTGCGGTGTTATTAGTAACAAATGGTTTGAAAACAGCAATAGGAATAGCATAAACAATACTTTCCTCGCGTGCTTTTGCCGTCATTTGGTAGTTATTTTTAGCAAAAAAAGCTCTTAAACCAAATATAGCTCCTTCATGACATTTATTTATAATTGTTTCTTCAGCATCTGCAATAACTGACAGATGAATTACACCCGATGCAACAACATAAAAGCTATCGTGTAACGTATCGTTTATTTGGAATAAAGTTTTGCTTTTTTCTAAATTTAAAACACGAATATTGCCAGCTATCTCAGCTAACTCCTCAAAAGTTAAGTGATCAAAGGGTGTGAACTCTTTTAAAAAATCAGCAATTTGTGCAGCTATTGTATTCATAATCTGGTATCAAGTTTTGAAGGACAAAAATAATAAAATTTAAAGATTCTAGCTGTTTCTTATTCAGCTTTAGTGTTAGTATTATCAATATTGTAATGATACCATGATATTGTCACCATATTACTAGTTATCAAAGCTTACGGTATTATTCTATTTTTTGAAATATACTGGTAATTAAATGCTAACAGTATTTTTCACTTTTTCTATTTTACATAATATAAATTATAGTTCATTTGTAAAAACAGATTTAACAGAGGAGAAGTCTTTAAAAAGATACATTCTCACTTGATTATAACATAGTATCCGTTTTTTATATAAAGTAAAACAAATGTCATAAAAAAACTGAGTTATTGCTTCTAGAAAAACAATAACTCAGTTCAGCGCATGCGTTACTAATTATAACCAAGAAACAATATCTGCGAAGTTTCTTCTTGTTTTTAGATTTACTGGATCCGCTTTTCTATATCCAAATGCTACCATGTATGCTAAACCATATTTATCGGTATCGACACCAAATTTTTCTTTCAATAAAGCTTCTGCCTCTTGTTGATGAAAACCTTCGATCGGACAACTATCAATTCCTGTCAAAGCAGCAGCCGTCATCATGTTTCCTAAAGCAATATAAGCTTGCTTGGATGACCAATCAAATAATTTTTTATCTGTATCTAAATCAAAATCTCGTTCCTGAAATTCACGGTAAAATTTAGAATACATTTCAACTACTTCCGCAGGCATCTTTTTAACCTCATTCATCATGGTATGAATATATGCCGCATCATGCTTTACCATAGGCGCTTTCATTGCTAAACCTAAAACAAAATGACTTGCAGTATCCAGTTTTAGCGGCGCTCCCCAAGCAACGGGCTTCAATAATTCCCTTAATTGTTTGTCTTGAACAACTATAAAATGCCAAGGTTCAAAACCAAAAGAACTCGGTGACAAATGAGCTGTTTCTAGAATGAATTGCATATCATCTTTCGAAATAATTTTTGTAGAATCGAATTCTTTAGTAGCATGTCTAAACTTGAATCCTTCAATAATATCCGCTTTTGCTATATTTGGTGTGGTCATATATTTTTATTTAATTTTTTACATTGCAAAAGTACAATTCGGATGCCAAAATTTGCTTGATCTACATCAAGTACGTCCAGCATAATTTCTTACCTATAAAATTAAATTTATTATGTTATTAATCAATCCAGATCGTTTTTGTATTCACAAATTCCCGAATTCCATAAGCTGCTAATTCCCGGCCATAACCGCTATTTTTAACACCTCCAAAAGGTAATCTCGGATCTGAAACTACTAATTTATTCACAAAACTACTTCCGGCTTCTAGTTGTAAAGCGATTTTTTCACCTCGTACTTTATCAGCAGTTAAAACGCCAGACCCTAAACCAAATTGAGAATTGTTAGCTAATGCAACTGCTTCATCGTCATCCTTGGCACGAATCACAGATGCTACGGGACCAAATAACTCATTATCAAAACCTTCCATTCCCGGCTGTAGATCAGCAAGAATAGTGGCAGGATAATAAGCACCTTTTTGATCAGGAATAGATCCTCCAAGGACGAGCTTCCCTCCTTGCGCTACTGTTTTCAATACTTGTTCATGTAGTTCGTCTCGTAAATCGACTCTCGCCATAGGGCCATAATACGATGTTTCATCCGTGGGCTCACCCATTCTTGCGGCTTTCATTTTTTGGGTGTAAAGCGATAAAAATGAGTCATAAATCTCATCTAATACAACAAAACGTTTGGCAGCAATACACGTTTGTCCATTATTTTGCAACCTTCCCAGCGTGGCTAAATCAGTAGCTTCCTCTAAATTAGCATCTTCTAAAACGATATAAGCATCGCTTCCGCCCAATTCCATCACTGTCTTTTTTAAATTCTGTCCTGCGATTGATGCTACAGAGCGTCCCGCTGGATCACTGCCGGTTAGAGTCACGGCAACTATACTTTTGTTTTCAATGACTTCTTTTACTTGTTTAGAATTTATATTTAAGTTACTAAAAGTACCTTCAGGAAAACCAGCTTTTAAAAACGCATTTTCAATCGCCAAAGCACAACCTTGCACATTTGATGCATGTTTCAAAACACCTGTATTACCCGCCATAAGTGCTGGCACTGCAAACCGAATCACTTGATAAAACGGAAAATTCCAAGGCATTACGGCCAGTACTACTCCAATTGGTTTAAAAGTTACATAGCTTTTGCTAGCCTCAGTTGCAATCATTTCATCAGCGAGGAAATTAGCAGTATTGTCGGCATAATACCTGCAAATCCAGGCGCATTTTTCTATTTCTTTCCGAGATTGCCCAATAACTTTCCCCATCTCACGAGTGGCTAGCTGTGCGTACTCTTCTTTATTTTCTTCTAAAATAGTGGCAAGTCTGTGCATGTAAACCGCTCTTTCGTCAAAGCTTTTATTTTTCCACAACGAGTAAGCGCTATCAGAAATCGTTATTTTTTCTTTTATTTCTTTAGTATTCAGTCTCTTGTATTTTGCAACCTCTTCTCCCGTTGCCGGATTTATTATAATTGAGTATTCCATTTTTCTAATTTTTTATGAGTCATAAAGTTAAAAAATCATTAGCCAAAACAAGTAGATCCATTATTAATTAATTCCCAATTTTTCCTGTTTTATATCCCGTTCTAAGATGCGTTTTTTAAGGTAAAAATTGATTTTTAAATAAGGAGCACTACAATAGTTTGCAGTTGAGCATCCCTCCTGCTGTTCGCTGTATCTCTTACTTTGGCTATCGCCCAGCAAGAGGATGCCGCTGCCACCAGGGCTAAACTAGAAAAGTCGAATTACTAAGATCGTTAAAAAAAGTGTTTAGGTAAAATCAAAAAAGCGATTTAGAGTATGTTCTAAATCGCTTTTTTGATTTCTTTTGTATTTTAAACAGCATACGCACCCGATGAGTATGTTAGTTCATAACTGTGCGTGTAAATTTCAAATACAATTCCAAATGGATCTTGCACATAGCACATTTTATACGGTTTATCATTTGGGTAATATTCTCTGATCGGCATGCGTTGTTTGCCTCCGTACGCCACTATTTTTTCGATCAATTCCTCGATATTGGGATCTTGGACACAAAAATGAAACAATCCAGTATTAAAAGGATTAAATTCAGGTGCTTCTTTCACACCATTTGGAAACGAAAATAATTCGATTCCCACTCCATCCGAAGTGGAAAGATGTGCAATTTCAAATTCTTCCCAATCATTTCCAAATACATCAATACACATTTGTCCTATCGCTGTTTCACTTTCTTTTTTCACCTTTGATGGTTCCATGATTACATACCATCCCATTACTTCAGAGTAAAAACGAACAGCATCGTGAATTTTAGGAACTGTAATACCAATGTGCGAAAATGATTTTGGGTAATTGTTATTTGTTGTCATAATTATATTTTTTGTTCTACAAAGATATGCTATATTTGCCTAAACAGCAATAACTTACCTAAAAGTACTATAGTTACCAATAAGAGTATTATATTGATTATCAATTATTTAATTTTATAAAATGAACCAAGAAAATTTTTGTCCTTTACATTTCACAATGAATTTAATAGGAACTAAATGGAAACCTTTACTATTATTTCATCTGTTAGATGGTCCCTTGCGTTCCGGAATATTACAAAAACACATTTCAGCTATTTCTAATAAAATGTTTACGCAAACGGTTCGTGAATTAGAACAAGACGGGCTAATATCTAGAAAAATTTATCCAGTGGTTCCTCCTAAAGTAGAATATGAACTTACAGAAAAGGGTTTATCGTTAGAAACTATTTTAAGAAGTTTAGATGAGTGGGGATCCGCTACTTGGAGTGAACAAAATAAATTGTAAATATCATTTAATAGTGCCGTAAGTTGGGCGTTGGTAAAGTTATCTACACAATAATAAATCAAATTAATACAAAAAAAGCAGCATCTAAATTATTTTAGATGCTGCTTTACAATCAATTAATAACAGAATATTATTTAAGTGACTTCATATCAATTACAAAACGGTATTTCACATCATTACCTGTAACGCGATCATAGGCTTTATTGATATCTTGCATATCAATTAATTCGATATCGCTAGTAATATTGTGTTTTCCACAGAAATCTAACATTTCTTGTGTTTCTTTAATACCACCAATTAATGAACCTGCTATACGCTTACGTCCCATTATAATGTTTCCACCATGAAATGGTTTTAAAGGCTCAACTGCTCCAACTAACACCATTGTTGCATCAATTTTTAATAATCCTAAATAAGGATCCATTTCATGACCTACAGGAATAGTATTTAAAATAAAATCGAAGCTGTTTTGGTGTTTTTTCATCTCCTCAGCATCTTTAGA
>CAXBGV010000160.1:0-6785 GCA_963975235.1 uncultured Flavobacterium sp.
AAAATATTTGATCTCACTCAGGTTGGATCAAATTCAGATAGCTCACAAATTGCTACTGATAATGATAATAATGTTCAGGGCTACTTAATGTTTGGTTTCTTAGCTTTTATTTATATTTTTTCTATATATGGTTTGTTTACATGGGGACCATTAGTTCTTCATACTCCTGCTTCTGAGCATGGGTCAGATGTAGATAATCTTATGAATATTACTTGGGTTTTAATTTTTATTGTTCAAGCGATTACACAAGTTCTTTTACATTATTTTTCATTTAAGTATAGAGGTAAACAAGGTCAAAAAGCGTTGTATTTTGCAGATAATAATAAACTTGAAGCAATTTGGAGCTTAATCCCTGCAGTTGTATTAGCTGGTCTTATTCTGTATGGTTTATATGCATGGACAAATATCATGTTTGTTGATGAAGATGAAGATACCGTGGTCATTGAATTATACGCACAGCAGTTTAACTGGAAAGCTAGGTATTCTGGAGAAGATAACGTATTAGGTAAGGCTAACGTTAGATATATTGAAGGTGCTAACGCAGTTGGTGTTGATCTAGCTGATCCTTATTCTCAAGATGATTTTGTGGTTACAGAACTGCATATTCCAAAGGGAAAAAAGATACTCTTTAAAATGCGTTCGCAAGATGTTTTACACTCTGCTTATATGCCGCATTTTAGAGCTCAAATGAACTGTGTTCCTGGAATGGTGACGCAATTTGCATTCACACCTATATATACTACTGAGGAGTATAGAGAGTTGCCTTACATGGTAGAGAAAGTTGCAAACATCAACAAACTCCGTGCTAAAAAGAGTTTAGAGTTGGTAGCTAATGGTCAGGTAGGACTTGATCCATACACTTTTGATTATTTACTTCTTTGTAATAAAATTTGTGGAGCTTCGCACTATAACATGCAAATGAAAGTGATTGTAGATACTCCAGAAGATTATAAAAAATGGTTGCTTAATCAAACTAGTATAATTACTCAAGTTAAAACTGCTGCAGCTGAGCCTGCTGCAGAAGGAACTACCGGTAGTGCGGATAGTACTAAAGTAAGCGATACTGTAGCTGCTTCTATAATGGTAGCGAAATAATTATTAAGAAAATTTAAAGTATACATATATCACGATCACGGACACGATCACGAACACGAACATCATCATAAAGAAACGTTCATTACTAAATATATATTTAGTTTGGACCATAAGATGATCGCCAAACAATATCTTATTACAGGTATTTTTATGGGGATAATAGGTGTAGGTTTATCTATGCTTTTTAGAATGCAATTAGCTTGGCCAGAAGAGTCTTTTAAGATTTTTAACTTCTTTTTAGGAGATAAGTTCGCTCCTGATGGAGTAATGGCAAACGATATATACTTGGCTTTAGTAACTATACACGGTACCATTATGGTTTTCTTTGTGTTAACTGCTGCACTGAGTGGTACATTTAGTAATCTTCTTATACCGCTGCAAATTGGTGCACGTGATATGGCAAGTGGTTTCATGAATATGATTTCGTATTGGTTGTTCTTCATATCAAGCGTTATAATGATTTCGTCTCTGTTTGTTGAGGCGGGCCCTGCTTCGTCAGGATGGACAATTTACCCTCCATTAAGTGCTCTTCCACAGGCTATTCCTGGTTCTGGTATGGGTATGACTTTATGGTTGGTTTCTATGGCTATATTTATCGCATCATCTTTGATGGGGTCGTTAAATTATATTGTTACTGTAATCAATTTAAGAACAAAAGGGATGTCTATGACTAGACTACCGTTAACAATTTGGGCATTTTTTGTGACAGCTATTATTGGTGTTGTATCATTTCCTGTTTTGTTATCTGCGGCTTTGTTATTGATCTTTGATAGAAGTTTTGGAACTTCGTTTTTCTTATCTGACATCTATATTGCTGGTGAGGTTCTACATTATCAAGGTGGTTCTCCAGTACTTTTTGAACACTTATTCTGGTTTTTAGGTCACCCTGAGGTATACATCGTTTTATTACCTGCTCTTGGTATTACATCTGAAGTTATTGCTACAAACTCACGTAAGCCAATCTTCGGATACAGAGCCATGATTATGTCAATTTTGGCGATTGCATTTTTATCAACGATCGTTTGGGGTCACCACATGTTTATTTCGGGAATGAATCCATTCCTTGGTTCGGTGTTTACTTTTACAACTTTATTGATTGCAATTCCATCGGCTGTAAAAGCGTTTAACTACATTACTACTTTATGGAAAGGTAACTTACAATTAAACCCTGCAATGTTATTTTCTATCGGATTGGTTTCTACATTCATCACAGGTGGATTAACAGGAATTATTCTTGGAGATAGTACTTTAGATATCAATGTTCACGATACGTATTTCGTTGTTGCTCACTTTCACTTAGTAATGGGTATCTCGGCGCTTTACGGAATGTTTGCTGGTATTTATCACTGGTTCCCTAAAATGTTCGGTAGAATGTTAAATAAAAACTTAGGTTATATTCACTTTTGGGTAACTGCAATATGTGCTTATGGAGTATTTTTTCCAATGCACTTTATTGGACTAGCTGGTTTACCAAGACGTTATTATACTAATACTAACTTTCCATTGTTTGATGATTTACAAAATGTAAATGTTCTTATTACAATGTTTGCTTTAGTAGGTGGTGCCTTCCAATTGGTATTCTTGTACAATTTCTTCAGTAGTATTTTCTACGGTAAGAAAGCAGTTCAAAACCCATGGAGGTCAAATACATTAGAATGGACTACCCCAGTAGAACACATTCATGGTAACTGGCCAGGAGAAATTCCTGAGGTATACAGATGGCCTTATGATTATTCAAACCCAGGGCACGATGAAGATTTCGTTCCTCAAACGGTTCCTATGAAGCCAGGAGAAGAAGTGTTACATCACTAAAATAAAAAAAATATTAAAATGCCTTTCTATAATGGAAAGGCATTTTTATTTAGTTGAAACTTTGTTATATATTTGTTAGATGAATGAAAATTTAGACCCTACGAATCAAGGCTATAATCCGGAAGAGCTTGATCTTGAAAAGAGATTGAGGCCATTGTCTTTTGATGATTTTGCTGGGCAAGATCAGGTATTAGAGAATTTAAAGATCTTTGTTGCCGCTGCAAATCAAAGGAACGAAGCCTTAGATCATACGCTTTTTCATGGTCCTCCAGGTTTAGGAAAAACGACTTTGGCAAATATTTTGGCTAATGAGTTAGAGGTTGGTATTAAAATTACATCAGGACCTGTTCTCGATAAGCCTGGAGACTTAGCAGGTTTATTGACTAATTTAGAGGAAAGAGATGTTCTTTTTATTGACGAGATTCATCGATTAAGTCCTATTGTAGAGGAGTATTTATATTCGGCTATGGAGGATTTTAAAATAGACATTATGATTGAGTCAGGACCTAATGCCCGAACCGTCCAGATTAATCTAAATCCGTTTACATTAATTGGTGCTACTACAAGATCGGGTCTTTTGACAGCACCTATGCGAGCTCGTTTTGGAATATCGTCACGTTTACAATATTACACCACTGAGCTGCTTACAACAATTGTAGAGCGCAGTGCAGGTATACTTAAAATGCCTATATCGTATGAGGCTGCATTAGAAATTGCTGGAAGGAGTAGGGGAACGCCTCGTATTGCAAATGCGTTATTGCGCAGAGTTAGAGATTTTGCTCAAATAAAAGGAAATGGTACAATCGATATAGAAATTGCTAAATACGCTCTTAAAGCCTTGAATGTCGATGCCTTTGGCCTTGATGAAATGGATAACAAAATTCTTAATACAATTATTGATAAGTTCAAAGGTTGAGGAGGTTTATGAGCCTTTTCTTATTCAAGAGGGTTTCATTATGCGAACTCCTAGGGGTAGAGAAGTTACAGACAAGGCATATAAACATTTAGGCAAACTTAAACTAAATGTTCAAGGCGGGTTATTTTAATTTGAAGCTATTTCCTGCTATCCGCTTTATCTTGTGTCGGCATAAATGCCCGCCTCCACAAGGATGTCGCTACTATCAGGGCTAGTATATAATTTTTAATAAGTACGATATTACAACTAAAGAGCATAGTCTGTTTATAAAGAACGAAGCCAAGCGCCTCGGCTTTTTGTCATGTGGTATCGCTAAAGCTGGTTTTTTAGAGCAGGAAGCGCCTCGTTTGGAAGCTTGGTTAAACAAGAATCATAACGGTCAGATGTCCTATATGGAAAATCATTTTGATAAACGTTTGGATCCAACTAAATTAGTCGATGATAGTAAGAGTGTTGTTTCGTTACTGCTGAACTATTACCCTGAAAACAATCAAGTTTTAGATTCTTACAAAATATCCAAATATGCCTACGGCACAGATTATCACTCAGTAATTAAAGATAAACTCAACGAATTGTTGTTTGCTATTCAGTCAAAAATTGGAGATGTATCGGGTCGCGCTTTTGTTGATTCGGCACCAATCTTGGATAAGGCTTGGGCTGCAAAGTCAGGTTTAGGATGGATTGGTAAAAACAGCAATTTAATTACGCAAAAAGTAGGTTCGTTTTACTTTATAGCTGAATTAGTAATTGATTTAGAACTTGAATATGATCAAGCTACCACAGATCATTGTGGGACTTGTACGGCTTGTATAGATGCTTGTCCAACTCAGGCTATTGTTAGTCCTTACGTGGTTGATGGTAGTAAATGTATTTCTTATTTTACTATCGAGCTAAAGGAAACTATTCCAATGGAGATGAAAGGCAAGTTTGATGATTGGGCTTTTGGATGTGATGTTTGTCAGGATGTTTGTCCTTGGAACAAATTTTCCAAAGCTCACAACGAACCTTTATTTAACGCTAAGCCTGAGCTCTTATCGATGTCTAAAAAAGACTGGGAGGAAATTACCGAAGATACTTTTAAAAAAGTATTTAAAGATTCACCCTTAAAAAGAACCAAATTTCAGGGGATTAAACGCAATATTGATTTTTTAAAATGATATTATTTGCTCTTTAGTGTTGATTCTCTCACCATGACTGTTGTTTCCAACTCAATTATTTTGGGAGTAAATGGAGTCCCTTTGCGTTGACAATTCATTTGGTCTAGAAGTAAGTTAAATGATTCTTTGCCCATTTCGTGACTTGGCTGATCTATTGTGCTCAATTTTGGTGTTAGTACTTGCGACATAAACCAGTTACTAAATCCCATTAATGCAATTTGTTCAGGTACTTTTATATTGTGTTCATTAAAATAGGATAACACACCTACAGCAACCAAATCAGTGGTGCAAAATATTGCTTCTACATCGGGGTGATCGCTAAGGATTTGTTCAGCAAAAAATACGCCCTCTTCAAAAGTAACATGTTCACAGGTATATACTAAGTGGCTATTAAAGGGTAAATCGTTTTTCTCCAATGCTTTTTTATAGCCAATAAATCGATCAATAGAATTTTGAGGATTGATTGGACCCCGAATGTAGGCGATTTTGGTAAAACCAGCATCAATTAAATGCTGAGTCGCATTCATCGCCGCTTTTTGATCATTGATGATAACTTTTGAACTGTTGATCAATTTTGATATTTTATCAAATTGCACAAGAGGTATTTTTCGTTCTAATATCGCTTTTAGATGGTCGTCATCATTGGTATCATTCGATAAAGATATCAATATGCCATCTACTCGCTTGTTAATAAGTAGCGCTACTTGTTTTTTTTCTAGTTCAAGGGATTCATTTGATTGCAAAATGATAACTAAGTAGCCGTTCAGTTCGGCTTCGGTGATAATTCCTTTAATTATGTTAGAAAAAAAGTGATGTACAATTTCCGGAATTATTAAGCCTATTGTTTTTGATTCTTGTGTTCGTAGATTGACAGCGAATGAATTAGGACTATAATTAAGTTCCTTAGCCAAAGAAATTACTGCAGTTTTAGTTTTTAAACTTACATCACTGTAGTCTTTCAAAGCTTTCGAAACTGTGGTTATGGAGATGCCAAGTTTTTCTGCAATTTCTTTTAATGTGGCTTGTTTCATTTGACAAATATGATGAATTAAATTGTAATGACAAATCGAAAACGTTTTCGGTAAATCGAAAACGTTTTCGATTATGATATTCTCTTTTTATTTTGTTTATAATTATACATTTGATAAAAATACAAAACTAAATTTACTAACTAAATTGTTTTAAACCATGAAAAAAACTAATGTAATAATGAAGCAAATCGGTTTACTGATAGCTTTATTGCTATTTAATCTGTCTTTTGCCCAAAACGGTAGTTTGTCAGGACTAGTGATAGACAGCAATGGAGCGCCTATTCCCGGTGTTAATATTTTAATCAAAGATTCCTCAAAAGCAGTTGCTACGGATGTTGATGGAAAATATAGTTTTGCTAATATACCAAACGGTAGTATTAGTCTAGTTGCCACTTACATAGGTTTTAAAAGCTTAGAGTTCAAAGTGACAATAAATGGAAATACGATCAAAAATATCACAATGATCGATGATGCAAATGTACTTGACGATGTAGTTGTAACTGGGGTAGTTAATCCAAAATCTAGACTGGAATCTAGTGTTTCAGTATCTTCGATTGGGACTAAAATTATTGAACAAGCTGCACCAAGATCTACTGGAGAAGTTTTCAGAAATATTCCTGGAGTTAGAGCAGAGTCATCAGGAGGTGAAGGAAATGCGAATTTTAATGTACGTGGTGTACCCGTTTCGGCTGGGGGTTCTCGTTATTTACAATTACAAGAAGACGGATTGCCTTTGATGTTATTTGGTGATACTTCTTTTGGAAATTCAGACAA
>CAXBGV010000161.1:0-6772 GCA_963975235.1 uncultured Flavobacterium sp.
ACTTTTATCACTAAAGCGCCAAGGCGACACAAGTAAACGATTACGTATTGAACAGGATGACACCCGTTTAGGATTTGAAGTCGATTACGACCGTATTATTTTCTCGGCGGCTTTTAGAAGCTTACAAGATAAAACACAGGTGATTCCGTTGTCTAAAACCGACTTTGTGCACACGCGTTTGACTCATAGTTTGGAAGTTTCTGTTGTGGGAAGGTCTTTAGGAAGACTTGTAGGTAAGAAAATAATCGAGAAATATCCGCATTTACAAGAAATTCATGGATATCAGATGAATGATTTTGGAGCTATCGTAGCTGCGGCTTCACTGGCGCATGATATTGGAAATCCTCCATTTGGCCATTCTGGAGAGAAAGCGATTGGAGAATATTTCTCTATTGGAAATGGTAAAAAATACAAGGAATTTCTCTCAGCAAAAGAGTGGCAAGATTTAATTGATTTTGAAGGTAATGCCAATGGTTTTACTGTTTTAACGGGAAGCCGACCAGGAATTGAAGGAGGGCTGCGCATTTCATACGCTACCCTAGGCGCTTTTATGAAGTATCCAAAAGAAAGTTTGCCAAAGAAACCTACAAATTCTATCGCAGACAAAAAATATGGCTTTTTTCAAATTGATAAGCAATTTTTTCAAGAAGCTGCCACAGATATGGGGATGATTCCAAATAAAACTGAGGGTGATATAGGATACGAAAGACATCCTTTAGCTTATTTAGTAGAAGCTGCAGATGATATTTGTTATACCATTATTGATTTTGAAGACGGAATTAATCTAGGTCTAGTCTCTGAGGATTTTGCCTTAGAATACCTTATAAAATTAGTAAAGGACAATATTGGCAGTTCGAAATACAAAACATTAGAGACAAAGGAAGATCGTATTAGTTACCTGCGCGCATTGGCAATTGGTAGCCTTATTAATGATGCAGTTAAAGTGTTTGTCGAAAATGAAGAAGCTATTTTAGCGGGTAAATTTCCTTTTGCCTTGATGGACAAGAGTATGTACAAAGCACAAATGGATGATATTATAAAAATAAGCGTTAATAATATCTACCAAAGTAGGGAGGTTATTGAGAAAGAAATTGTGGGTTATCAAATTATTCAAACGCTTCTTGATAAGTTTATTACTGCCTTTGATAACAAGTATAATGGTACGGCGTCTAATTATGATGCATTGATTTTAAAATTATTGCCAGAAAAGCATCAACTAGAAAAAAACAATCTTTACGAAAGGCTACTTCATATATGTCATTACATTTCCTTGCTAACTGATGGTAATGCTCTAGAGCTGTACGAGACCATCAATGGGAAGAAGAAAAATTGATTATTTATTAAAATATCTTATAAATCTCTTTGTTTTTTCTTGTTATATGTAGATGTATTTAGTAAATTCGGTTTTTTTAATAATTATTGTTAAGCTTATGAAAAAAATTACCTTAATTGCTTTTTTGTTTATCTCAGTTGTGTCATTCTCTCAAACAAACAAACAAGTTATACAAAATTACCTAAACTCAAATACAGCAAAATTTGGGCTTTCTAAAAATGATATACAGGAGTGGATAATTCAAAGTGAAGGAAATTCATCTTCAACCAAGATAGAAAGTTGTTATGTGATACAAACCTATAATGGAATTGAAATATTCAGAGCGGTTTCTAATTTTTCAATTAAAGATAAACAGGTAATAAACACTCAAAACAAATTTATTAGTAATGTTTCAAGAAAAGTTAATGCAGAAAAGCCATCGTTATCGGCAACTGATGCATTATCTAGAGCATATTCGCAATTAGGAATTGCCAATACAAACTCTGCGTCGGTATTGGAGAAAGTTAGTCAATATAAATACAAAATAAGCAACAAGCTAACTAATCATGAGCCAACAGAAGTCAGCTTAGTTTACCATCAATCAGCAGAAAATAATTTAATTTTAGCATGGGATCTAACTGTCGAAACACCAACACACGACCATATGTGGAGCGTGCGAATTGATGCTTTAACAGGAGTCTTATTAGAAAAGAATGATTTAGTTATTTCATGCCAATTCGATAGAAGTAGTGCCTTTTCGAGTGACGAATCCGACACTTCATTGTGGTTTACATCTTTTGATAATTCATACAAACAAATATATTCACCAGCTAATACAGTGGTCGTAGGTGGGGGAACTTATAGGGTGATCCCCTTTAATTACGAGAGTCCTAATCATAGTCCTAGACAGCTCATCAGTAATCCTGCTAATAGTGTAGCGTCACCTTTTGGATGGCACGATACTAATGGAGTTAGTGGTGCAGAATACACAATAACGCGTGGTAACAATGTGTGGGCTAAAGATGATTTTTTAGGGACGAATAAGGATGACGGTTCTAGTCCTGATGGCGGCTTAGGGTTAGTCTTTGATTTTCCTTACGGCGGCAATAATGTAGCAGCATCATCATATATAAATGCAGCAAACACGAACTTGTTCTATATGAATAATGTAATGCATGATGTGTGGTATCAGTACGGTTTTAATGAGTTTAATGGTAATTTTCAAGAAAATAACTATCAGCGAGGTGGGTTTGATGGGGATTATGTAAAT
Source organism: uncultured Flavobacterium sp. (assembly GCA_963975235.1). Lineage (GTDB taxonomy): Bacteria > Bacteroidota > Bacteroidia > Flavobacteriales > Flavobacteriaceae > Flavobacterium. Next base: position 2,583 of record CAXBGV010000161.1, read on the forward strand.
GCTGAGGCACAAGATGGATCACTAGCAGAAACGATAAGCTTAAATAATGCTAATTTCTCTGCTCCTAGAGATGGTACTAAAGGAAAAATGCAAATGTTTTTATGGAATAGAAGTCCAGAAATCAAACCGGTGATAGTTAATTCTCCAGCAAGTATTGCTGGTACATATGTAGCTACACAAAATGTTTTTAATCCAGGGAGAGTTAATTTACCAGTTGCCCCTGAGTTGATCCAATCTGATTTGGTGCTGTATTTAGATAGTTCTGGCGATACGTCTCTTGCTTGTGGTATATCTAGAAATGCTTTAGCAATGCAGGGAAAAATTGTACTGATAAGACGAGGTACTTGTGCATTTACAACTAAAGTTCTTGCTGCTCAAAATGCTGGTGCAACGGCTGTTATTATTGTTAACACAGATAATGAAAATATAGCTTTATCCGGAGCTGATTCAGTGATTAGGATACCGGCTATAAGTGTAACGAACACAGTAGGCGAAAAACTAATAAATCAAATGAAAATTTCTGCTGTAAACGTAACTATTCAGTTGTCTTCCGCCCAAATTATTAATAGTGATGGTGATTTTGACAATGGCATTATTGCTCATGAGTACGGACATGGTATTTCAACTCGTTTAGCTGGAGGGAGTATAAATTCTAATTGTTTAAACAATAATGATCAGATGGGAGAAGGTTGGTCAGACTGGTTTGCTTTAATGATGCAATTAAAACCTGGAGATATAGGAAAATCAAAAAGAGGTATTGGAACATTTGTTTCCGCGCAGGGCACCGATGGACTTGGGATTAGATCATATGTTTATTCAACAGATAAAACACTTAACCCTATGACCTACTCCTTTACAAATAATTTTACCACCTATGATACAAATGGTGTCGAGACTACTTCGGTACATGGAGTTGGATCAGTTTGGGCGACCATGTTATGGGACTTAACTTGGGCTTACATCAATAAATATGGATATGATGATAACAAATATACTGGCACAGGAGGTAATAATAGAGTGATGCAACTCGTGATCGATGGTATAAAATTAATGCCTTGTAGTCCTACCTTTGTTACAGCTCGTGATGCAATAATTGCTGCTGATCAAGCCACAACTAACGGGAAGGATTATTGTATGATTTGGGATGTTTTCGCTGCAAGGGGCTTAGGATTTAAAGCTTCTGCAGGAGACGGAAATGTGGGTAACGATCAAGTAGAGGATTACAGTACACCTGTTGCAGGGGCAAATTGTACTTTAGGAACTACCGACTTTGATAATGATAATATCATGACAGTTTCTCCTAATCCATCAAATGGTTTAGTAAGTGTACGAATCAGTAAATACTTTGGAACTGTTGATATTCAAGTAATAGACATAACAGGAAGACAAGTTTATAGCGCTAAAAAGCAAGAGTTCAACGGGCAAAAGAGTATAGATTTAACTAGCATTACTTCTGGTATATATATGCTAAAGATCACAGGTGACTCTTTAAATTATGTCGAAAAGATAATTTTAAATTAACCTGATACTTCTGAAGTAAAAAAGTCGGTTTGCACCTTATGCAAACCGACTTTTTTATTTGTTAAAATTGATAAACTAAACCTACTCCTAGCATTTGTTTTAATTGTGTCTTAGGACCTAATGTGACTTGTTCACCGTCTATGTTTTTTTTCGATTTTATATCATCATCGTAAATCACATGCAAACCTATATTGGTTCTTATGTATTCATTAACTATTAAATCGAAAGCTACATTATAATCGACATCTACATTCCCGAAATTATTGATATAATCTGAATATAGACTTAAGCGATTTTCTACTGTTACATTTTTAATAAGTTCTTTTTTGTAATAACCGGTTAATAAGAAACCTAGTTCTATTTTAGATTTTTCGCCCTCTTGTAGTAAGGTTCCATCCACATCGTAAACACCTTTAGTTACACCAAAGGCTCCTTGATTAGCTAATCTTTGATCCAAAACAAAAGTCATTTTAGAAGTAAAAGGTGATAGGTAAAGTAATTCATCTTTCTTCTTAGTCGCGTATTCGGCTCCTAAACCTAAAAATAGGTAAGCAGGCGCAAATGGTTTCGAAATTGATTTCACGGTGTTGGGGTAAGCGTAACCGTTAGTAAACTGTGTATTAAAATTAAATTTAGCAGTATGATACCAATTTGACAAAGTGTCTTTACGATATCCAAATGCTGAATTAAACTGAAAAACATCTTCAGTTTTTCGTAGTTCAATTCCATCTTGTTTATTTAAACCATAACGCATAATCAATTCATTTGACCAATTGTAATTATCTGTATTATAGTTGCGATTAAATTTAGTTTTAAGTAAGCCACTTACAGAACTTGTTCCTCCAGCGTTCCAATTAATGAATGCTATTTCACTTATATCAAAGCCTACAAGATTTTTTTTAGTCCAATGCGATACGGTGTCTTTAGGTTTTTTTAAAGAGTCTTCGACTGTGGTAACAATTTTCTGGGAGAAAATGTTGGTAGAAAAAAACAGCAGGAACAGTAGTGAATTTAAATTTGTGAATTTCATTATGGCTCTTTTATATTAGCGGCTTAAAAAAGTTGTTAGGTTAACTTGATAAAATAATCTCTAGACTTTTAACGTCTATTTTGCAAAATTGTTGTTGCTCAAATACAGTTCCTTGGTCTATCAAAACATCGGGGATACCAAGAATAGCGATTTGTGATTTATAAGTATGATTCGCTGCAAATTCAGTAATTGCGCTACCAAATCCTCCTTTTACAGTTCCGTCTTCAATTGTAATGATCTTCTCAAATTTATGGAATATAAGATGCAATTCTTTTTCGTCCAAAGGCTTAATGAACGGAAAGTCATAGTGGGCTATGTCATTTGGGTTATTTAAATTAGCTAAGGCCTCGGTAACATTTTTTCCTATAGTACCATTTGATAAAACGGCAGTTATTGTTCCGGTTTTTAAGCAATTTGCTTTGCCAATTTCGATACTATTATAATTTCCTAAATGGTTTGATTGCCAATCAACGGTTACGCCGCGACCTCTAGGGTAGCGGATAGCGATCGGATTTTTAAGGCCTAGTTGAGCGGTGTATAGTATGTTTTGAAGTGCAATTTCGTTCAACGGCGCGTAAATTATCATGTTAGGAATACAACGCAAGTAGGCAATATCATAGAGACCGTGATGTGTAGCTCCATCTTCTCCTACAAGGCCTGCTCGATCCAAACAAAAAATCACTGGTAGATTTTGAATAGCGACATCATGAATTACTTGATCGTATGAGCGTTGTAAGAAAGTGGAATATATATTGCAATATACAATCATTCCTTGAGTCGCCATTCCTGCAGCAAGTGTTACGGCATGTTGCTCAGCAATTCCCACGTCAAAAGCACGATTAGGTAAAGCTTCCATCATGAATTTTAGCGAGCTACCAGAGGGCATTGCCGGCGTGATCCCGATTATTTTTTCGTTTTTAAGAGCCAAGTCTAATACGGTCAAACCAAAAACGTCTTGGTATTTTGGAGGAAGGTTTTCTTCTGATTTAGAGTGTATTTCTCCAGATTTGGCATCAAATTTTCCAGGCGCATGGTATTTTACCTGATCTTCTTCGGCTTGTTTTAATCCTTTTCCTTTGGTAGTGATGATATGAAGGAATTTTGGCCCTTTTATTTTTTGTAATCGTTTTAGTTCTTTAATAAGTGCAAAAATATCGTGACCGTCAATAGGTCCTGAATAATCAAAATTCAATGATTTGATCATGTTGTTTTGCTTCGGATTTTTTCCGTTTTTAACCGATGTCAAATAGTTTTTTAAGGCGCCCACGCTAGGATCAATTCCGATGGCGTTGTCGTTAAGTATAACTAATAAATTAGCATCAGTGACTCCTGAATGATTGAGTCCTTCAAATGCCATTCCTGATGCGATTGAAGCATCACCTATTACTGCAATATGTTGTTTGTTGAGATCTCCTTTTAAATTAGAGGCAATCGCCATTCCTAATGCTGCCGAAATAGAAGTAGAGGAGTGGCCTACGCCAAAAGCATCATACTCACTTTCACTTCTTTTTGGAAATCCAGAGATGCCGTTTAATTGTCGGTTGGTATCAAAGTTTTCTCTGCGGCCTGTTAGTATTTTATGTCCATATGCTTGATGTCCTACATCCCAAATCAATAAATCATCGGGTGTGTTGAAAAC
>CAXBGV010000162.1:0-6749 GCA_963975235.1 uncultured Flavobacterium sp.
AAAGAGCCAAACTAGCTGCAGATGCCAAAGCGAAAGCGGATGCCGAAGCTGCTGAAAGAGCCAAACTTGCTGCGGATGCCAAAGCGAAAGCGGATGCCGAAGCTGCTGCCAAAGCTAAACTCGCTGCAGATGCTAAAGCGAAAGCCGATGCTAAAGCGAAAGCCGATGCCGAAGCTGCTGAAAAAGCAAAACTAGAATCAGAGCTTAAATTACAAAAAGACAATAATGCGAAAGCAATAGATAATATAGCAGAAACTGTTGATGTTGAGTCTAAAAAACAAATAGATTTATTAGCGCAATTGAATCAGGCTGTGGCTGGTAAGCAAAAAGAATTAGATGATATCCGTGAGGAGAACGATTTAAGTGAAAAAGGAATTTTTAAAGAACCAAAACCTTTCAAAAGTGCTTCGGCTGAAAATGCTAAACTAGAAGCATTGACAGAACAAATTACAGATGTAACTAAAAATCAAAAAGCAGCGTTAGAAGAGATAACTAAACTGTATAACGAAAGATTGAAGAAAAATTCGAATAAAAATGATGCGCTTACAGTTTCATATTTACAGAAGATTGATGCGCTGAAAGCATCAGTTGCTCAATCAGAACAATTGAATCAAAAGCTGTTGGCTAATTTAGAGAAGATTAAAATAGAAACAGATATTGAAAAGAAACGTCGTATTAAACGCGCTAATTTCGAAACAGATGATAATAGGTATAGTAGAGACATTGCGGCTTTAAAAAGAATCAAGGAAACTACAAAAACCAGTGCAAGTCCGTTGCAAGTATCCGATTTTGATTTTGGTCAAGAGCAGTCAAATATTCAAATTGTTAAGAACATTAAAAACGAGGAAAGCGGTTATTATTTAGTAGTTGCTGTTCACAATGATGTTGCAAAACGTGATGAATTTTTAACTAAGATGGTTGCTGCCGGTAGAAAAAATGTTAATTTCTTCTACAACGTTAATACTAGTACTTACTACATCTATGATGAAAAGTTCGATAGTCTAGAACAAGCAACATATAGCGTTCAAAATAAAGGCAGTGAAGCATATAAAGCAAAAATGTCGATCGTAAAAATCGAGAATTAATAAAATTAAGAAATATAGATGTATGAATCGTAACGCTTATTTGCGAGTTCATCCTAACTAAATAATATTAAATGATTCCTTTGATTTGTTTTTTTGGTATTACAAGAAGATGAATTAGAGGGATTAAGATTTAAATACCATGAAAAAATCTACTTTTTTGAAGTCAATCTTGTTTGTATTTGTTTTTTTACAATCATTATATTCTGTTGCGCAAGTGCAAAGAGCTTTTAGTACGCGTTTTGATACTAGAATCAAAGGGGATATGCTATTAATTGGAAATAATATATTAAGTAGAGAAACCACTACTAGAACTCCAAACGATGATTATAATGGCAATGGCTTCAATTCAAATTTCACTATGAAATACATTGATATTGACAATGATCCGCTGACATTCAGTTCAAGTAGTGCTAAATTGACAATACCTAACCCAGCTTGTTATAAAATTAAATATGCCGCCTTATATTGGGGTGCGATCCTACAAACCGGAAGTAGAACGAATATTAATAGAGTAAAATTAAAATTACCTGGTGCAACCACATATACTCCAATAAATGGTACGATAATTTATGATGCTAATGCAACACCTATAGGAACTGACAACAATAAAGCTTACGCTTGTTTTGCAGATGTCACTAACCTGTTAACTCCTTTAGCAGATGCTCAGGGAACATATACAATTGCAGATGTTCTCTCTAGTGAGGGATCTAATGGAGGAACCGGACTGTCTGCAGGTTGGTCGCTATATGTTGTTTACGAAGATCCTACGTTACCTGCAAAATACATTACAACTTTTGATGGTTTTGCCAGTATTGGAGGCCCAACTATTTTAGATATTCCTGTTAGTGGTTTTACAACAATACCTACCGGTCCTGTTAGGGTTAAGTTTGCCTTCGCAGCTCTTGAAGGTGATAATCCTATTAGTGGTGATTATTTACAAATAAATGGCTCAACGGTTAGTGCGGTTAATGCGGCCAATCAAACTATTAGATCTGCTACTAATTTTTTTAATAGTAGCGTAACCTATATTGATCCCGTAACGGGCAGAACAGAGAATTTCCTGGATAGAACACCTAAGAGCACAAATACGTTGGGATACGATGCAGGGATATTAAATATTAGTAATGCTAATAACTCTGTAATTGCTAACGGCGCTACAAGTGCAACAATCCGACTTGGTAGTACTCAGGATGTATATTTTTATTATTTTAATGCATTTGCAGTAGACATTATTGAACCCAAAATTGTCCTAACCAAAATTGTTGAAGACGCTAGTGGAAATAATATTTCTAATCAAAATGTTACTCTAGGACAACGATTGAATTATATCGTTGGGGTACAAAATACTGGAAATGATGATGCAAGAGGTTTAACTATCAGGGATGTATTACCAATAAATACAATTTTTAATGTAGCAGATCTTGATTTGCCTGCTGGTGTTACACTAGCAAGTTATGATGCAGGTACTAGGAGTGTTGTATTTAACGTAAATAATAATTTGGTCAGAGCATCTAGTCCAATTGTCACTCAGATAAAGATTCCTGTGCAAGTAGTTCCAGATTGTCGTAGTTTAAGTGAAGCCTGTTCAAATAGTATCAACAACTTTGCTTACGCTACTTACCGAGGTAGCTTAAATCCCGATTTTCGAATTTCAGATGATCCAAGTGTCAACACCAATACTGGTTGTCTTTTGACTCCTCAAGCGACTAATTTTTTGGTAGGAATCGATGGTTGTAAGTTTACTGAAAATATTATTTTGTGTAGAGATAATGTTAATTTGGTTGCTGCTGGAGGATATTCTACTTACAAATGGTCAACGGATGAAGCGGGTAATAATGTTATTGGAACAAACCAAACACAAAATGTTACGCAACCAGGAACGTACTATGTATATAATTATGCGATAGCGCCTTGCCGTTCTATCAAACAGGAATTTACAGTTAGTCGATTTGGAGGTTCTATTGTAAATCCAGTAATTCCTTTTGCAAATCAAGTAGTTACCTGTCCTAATAATAACAAATTATTACCAAATATATTTTTGTGTGGTGCTAATGACAGACGTGAAATAAAAACAGGAATAAATGATGGGTCAGTATTAACTTGGGAAAAAAGTAATTGTCCTTTACTACCGGGCACTCTTTGTGCAGATGAAACGGATACATGTACATGGAGTCAAGTGGGAACTGGCGAAAACTTTACGCCTACCTCAGGAGGACAATACCGTTTAACTCTCAATTATGATGGAGGATGTTTTAATCGCTTTTTCTTTAACGTTTACCAAAATAATTTGGCTCCAACAGAAACACATACGGATATTTTTTGTGCTTCTAATGGTAACATAACAATAGGGAATGTGCCTTCTGGATATGAGTATAGTTTAACTGAAAACGGAGGCTATCAATCTAGTAATTCATTTACTATTACGACAGCTGGAATTTATACAGTATACATTCGTCAAGTAGGTGTGCTCTCAAACCCATGTGTTTTTAAAGTTGAAAATATTCGTATTAGTAATCGTCAGCTAACAGTAGGAACAACAATAACTAAACCATTATGTAAAGGTGATAAGGGAACGGTTCAAATAGCTGCAAATGGTGTAAGAGGACAGTACAGCTTTAGCATTTTACAAGGTGCTACTGTTGTGAACTCTGTAGGTCCTATCAGCACAACAGATTACACATTTCCTAATTTATCAGCTGGAAATTATACAATCAATGTGACAACTACTGATGGTTGTAGTTTTTCAGGCCCTATAACTATTGATGAGCCTACTCAGCTAAAAGCAACTGCAGCAATCACAAAATCATTAACCTGTACCGATGGTGAAATTACGGTGACACCCTCTGGAGGAACAGCTCCTTATAACTATTCTGTTAATGGTGCTGCCTTTGTAACAGACCCAGTAATTCCCGTTACTAGTCCTGGAGGAAATTTTAGTATTCAGGTTGTTGATGCGAACAACTGTAGTATTACCTTACCAACGCTAACGTTAAACCCAATTCCAAAGCCAGTATATACGGTAACAAAAACAGACGTTAAATGTTATAATGACAAAGGAGCCATTCAGTTTAATGTCAGTAATGCAAACGGATATACTTTGGCATACAGTATTGACAACGGTACTACCTTTAGTAATAACCCAATATTTTCTAATCTATCATCTGGAACATATCAAGCAGTTTTAAGATATAGTATAACTGAAACTAATGGTACAGTTACATCGTGTTTAGATCCCGCTCAAACAATTATTATTAGTACTCCCGCAGCTGCATTAAGTGCATCTGGAGGTGTATCAGCCTTAGCGGGTTGTACACTTTCTAATCAAGGAGGTACAATACGATTTACTAATGTTTCCGGTGGAACTCCAGGTTATACCTATAGTTTCGATGGCGGAAGTACCTATCAAGTGGCTTCATCAAAAGATGTGTTGCCAGGAACCTACACTTTAGTTGTAAAAGACAGTCAAGGATGTACATTTACGATTCCTTACCCAGTCATATTAGATCCTATTCCTACTGCTCCAACAATATCAGTGAGTACTGCTAATTTTAATTGTGATGGTACAGGAACGAGCACGGTTACAGTAACTAATTCAGGTAGTGCTAATTATCAGTATGAATACTTAATCGACGGAGTTAAAAACACAAATACGGCAGACCCTAAAGTGTTTTTAAATGTGCCTTCAGGGCCACATACCATATCAGTTAATTATATTTTAACTAGCGCTTCTACTTTTAGTAATTTATTGGAAGAAAATTTCGGTATAGGTCCAAATACAACTACACCCGGAATTGCATCTGCTTATTGCTATCATAATTTGGATGTAGTACCTTCAACTTGTCCAAATAAAGCATTAACATTAGAGGACAATCAGTACGTAGTAACAAGAGGTATTGTTCCTAATAACGCTGCATGGTTTGCTTTTAGAGATCATACCTCTGCAGCAACTACTCCTAATCCTAATGGTCGATTTTTAGCCATCAACATTGGAGGTGCTGCTGGAGCTAATGGTATTTTATATAGTCAAATAATTAATGATGTTATTCCAAATCAGCCCGTTATTGTCGAGGCTTATTTAGCAAACTTATTTAGAGCTAATTTTGTTGGAGGAGCTGATCCTAGCTTCTCTTTCGAGCTGGTTGATCTTGCCGGAAACGTTATTGCGCAACAGCCACCGATACCGCCAAATCCAAACCCAACAGGAGTTCCTCCTATTCCTCCTATTTTAAGATCTAACAAATGGGAATTACGCACAGTTTCGCTAAACCCAGGTAACAATACTTCATTACGATTCAATGTAAGATCGGGAAGTGTCGTTTATAGCGGTAATGATGCGGCTATTGATGATATAAAAGTATATCAGCTTCCAGCGACTTGTATTACCAAAAAAGATTTTCCAATTGATGTCCCATCAGATAAAAAATTTACTGCAGCCGTTACAGGTCATACCAACCTAAGTTGTTTTAATGCTAATGATGGTACGATAACTATAGCAGCTCAAAATTTTAATACTACTTACGGATTTGATTATTCGTTAGACAATGGTGCTACATGGGTAAACACAAAAACATCTCCAGTAACAGTTTCTTCATTGTCTGCTCAAACCTATGCAATCAAAGTACGTTACGATAATACTGCAGGCACTTGTTCATTCGATTTTTCGCAGCCAATAACTGCTCCAACTGCAGTTACTGTTACGGCTTCGGTGACAACACAACCTACTTGTACTACTGGAGCAACTATTACTGCTGTAGCTGCTGGAGGAACGGCAGGTTATTTCTATGAATTAAGACGCACAGATAATACTGTAGTGGTAGCCTTTAAAAACTCGGGAGTTTTCACAAATGTGGCGACAGGTACCTATATAGTAGTAGCTAGAGATGCAAATCAATGTCTTTCTCAAGCATCGGCTCCTATTACAGTTACTGCCCCAATTGCGCCAGTGGCTACTTTGAGTTCTACTTCTGATTTGTGTTATGATACTGTCAATAGAGCTACCCTTGTGGTGAGTGTTACCGGAGGTAGTGGTACGCTAAGCTATAGTTTAGATGGCGCTTCGGGTCAGTCGTCAAATACTTTTACTAATGTAAATCCAGGAACACATACTATTGTTGTTACAGATAGTAATAACTGTACGGCAACTATAAGTAATATAGTAATTGCCCCTGAATTAGTAGCAACGCCTACAGTTAGCAAAACACTAGACTGTACTACTACAAATCCTAATGCTACTATTGATGTAGCTATTACTGGAGGTACAGTTGCTTTTACGTACACTGTTAAAAAAGATGCAGGCGCCTATGGTTCAGCTATAAATGTTACAGGAAACGCTTTTAGCTATTCTGCAAATTCTTCAGGTCTATATACTTTCTTAATTACTGATGCTACGGGTTGTACTGTTACGACTATGGCGACAATAAACGCTATTTCAAATCCTACAGTTACAGCAACACCTACACAAATAACTTGTTTTGGTCTTTCAAATGGTTCTGTATTGCTTTCAGGAGCAGGAGGCGCTGGCGGATATACTTATAGTTTTAACGGCAGTGCGTTTACAACAACTGCTACTTACTCTGGTTTAAGTGCAGGAATTGCTTATCCATATCAAGTAAAAGATAGTAAGGAATGTGTAGCTTCAGGTACAATAACATTAACTCAACCTAC
>CAXBGV010000163.1:0-6674 GCA_963975235.1 uncultured Flavobacterium sp.
CAACTTCGCTTGTGCTTGCGTTTCCCCAATAAATTGTAGCATTCTAGCAATATGTTTTTCATACTGCTCTCTTTTTTCTTTCGTATCTTTTTCTTCAGACAGGTAATAATCTTGATCCGGCAATCCTAAACTACCTACTCCAAGATTCAGTGAGTTTTTAGAACTATTCTTATCATCGGCTCCTACTCCAACATTAATAAAACCAATTCCGCCTATTGGCTCCATCTGAATCAATAACTGTTGTAAGTCTTTAACTGATTTTACTTTATCAATTTTAGCTAAGTAAGGAAGCAAAGGTTTGATTCCCATTTTATCTCTAGCGACGGTATCTAAGATGGTTTTGTATAGGTTTACTGCTTTACCTTGATCAGTATTGGATTTATAAACCGGATTTTTGGCTGCTTCTTTCAAAATATCCAAGGCATCCTTATCGGTTTTCTTCAATAATTCATTGAAACTTCCCCACGAAGTACGATCTGTTGGAATTTGAGTTTGGTCTAACCAACTTCCGTTAACAAATCTAAAAAAGTCGTCTTGTGGTTTGGTTTTGGTATCAAAAAAGGCAACATTGATGCCCGGTTCTTTTGGAGTGGCATTTGTTTGGGCCTGCATTGCTGTCAAACCCATTATTGCAGGAACCGCAAATAAAATGCGTTTATTTAAATTAAATTTCATTATTCTGAGATTTTTGTTAGCTACACAAATTTATCGATAAATATGATACCATGCACCATTGGTGAATCCAATAGATTGTTAAAGTTTAAAAGTCTAAATCTTCTTTTTTGTATTTTTGCAAAAATATTTACTTATGAAATCTGTACTCTATAAATACCGTGTTTTTATTGGTATTTTTTTACTGTTCTCAAGCATCACTTTGTATCTTTTTTATAGTGCTTTAAAACCTACTAAATCACTACCTATCTACAACCCATCTGATGTAAATCCAGAATTAGTAGACAGTACAGTTCAATACATTAGCAAATACCACACAATTGCTGATTTTTCGTTTACCAACCAAAATGGGAAAACTATAACCCAAAAGGATTATGAAGGAAAGATTTATGTGGCTGATTTCTTTTTTACCACTTGCACCTCTATTTGTCCTAAAATGACAAGCAATTTAGTTGATGTTCAAAAAGCAATTATGGATAACCCAAAAGTAATGTTGCTTTCTCACACCGTTTTTCCTGAAGTAGACAATGTGGAAACTTTAAAAGCCTATGCTATTGAAAAGGGAGTAGATGACAAAAAATGGAATTTAGTTACAGGAGACAAAAAAGAGATTTACGCCATGGCGAGAAAGTCCTATCTGGCAGTAAAAATGGGTAAACCCGAAGAATTGTATGACATGGTTCATACCGAAAATTTAGTTTTAGTTGACACTAAAAAGAGAGTTCGTGGTTTTTATGACGGCACCAAGAAAGAGGATGTTCAGAGATTAATTGAGGATATTGCTTTTTTATCCCAGGAGTAAATCGCTCTATCCCAAATTAGCAAAAAATGAAACAGCGCCTACAACGTTTAAGCCGAAATTGTTATTACAATCCAAATAACAAGGCAAGCTAAACAAAACGTCATTATGCATGACTACAAGTTTTCATAGTAAGCAGTACGACTCGGATACAGCATCCAAACACACTGTGTTTTCTCCCATAACGATGTTTTTTGTGTATCGCTATTTCAGGACGAGACAAATTCCATAACAAAAAAACTCGCTACAAGAGCGAGTTTTTTTTATGATGAAACATTTTATTTTATCTAAATGATGCTCTTGATCCAGTAGAAGAAAATATTGCTGCCATTCTACTTGCTTGTCCGCTTGAGAACATATACATACCTTTATCATCCGTGTAATCCATATAGTTCATAAACATCTCTAAAGGAGTTCCTGAACAAGTACTTCTAAGACCAGCTGCAGGAAGACCAAAATTAGGTCCATCGTGAGAAGGCGTGTCTGTTACTAAATCAGAACCACAATTGGCATCTCCCCAAATATGACGTAAATTCATCCAGTGTCCTACTTCGTGAGTCGCTGTTCTTCCTAAGTTATAAGGAGCTGCTGCAAGACCATTTGTTCCTGTACAATAGTTACCACATACAATTCCGTCCAATGCCGCAGTTGTAGTTCCTGGAAATTTACCATAACCTAATAACTGGCTATTATCTGCTTTTCTTCTTAAATTAGAAACTACCCAATAATTCAATTTTGTAGTTGGAGAAGTTGCAGCAATACCTGAAGTTGCATTTTTCATAAATTCATCTTCAGAATACCAAACCGTTCTTGTAGTCGCTTTTCTTATAACTTGATCGATGTAAAATCTAACATTCAACGCACCCCTAACATTGTTATAAGGATTACTTGAATTGTAATCTGAGTTTGTACCTTGGAAATCGGCATTCAAAACATCAATTTGAGATTGAAGCTGAGAAAGTGAAACATTTTCGGCTGTTGTACTGTACAACACATTAAAAACAACTGGGATTTCTAAAACACCATTGACTATTTTACCTGTTGCCATTGCTTTGGCATTTGTCAACTCCATGTCTTGCAACTTTTTAGCTAGTGTAGGGTCATTTTTCAACTGTATTTCTAACATATCTTGCGTTGCACAAGATCTTTTAGCAGAAATTGCTTTAGCAGCAGGAGCTAACTCTAATTGTGTCTCATCGTTTTGGCATGAAAACATAAGACATACTACGCCGACAGCTAATACTAATTTTTTCATAATTGGTTTGGTTTTGGTTTGTGGTATTTGGTTTTGAAAATGATTAATTCGTTTTTTTGTTATAATTTTTAGCAATAGTATATCTTTTTATATATTATTCAAAATATCTTATTTTAAAAAACATAAAAAACTAAACAATACACAACAAAAAAGTTTTACAAAAAACAGACAATGTGTTACCAAACAGCACCTTAGTATTTTACAGTTATATCTCAAAAACTGAAAATTAAAAACTACTATTTCAATATTTCATTTCATAATAAAATAAAATCTTACAATCCTAAAATAATATTCTAACCTGCTATGAATTCAGTGCTACGATTACTGTATGATTTGAGTCTAGAAAATAATTTAAATCACTTTATGCATTGACTTAAAAAATTGCTCCAAACTAAAGAAAAAAAGAAGTTGTAAAATTAACTTCCGTTTTTGATCAGTACCTGTACTTACTAACTATTGAACTGTGTCTAGAGAGAGATAATCCGTTTGTCAATTGTTGCATGAAAAAAATACATCAATATATACCTGCCTTACAACCCCAGTTAATTTGAGCGTATGCTGCCAGTAGTTTCTCGATATTGTTGACCAACCACACCTGCTTCATTAAGGTAGTAGAAAATGTAAAAATAGCGCTTATCTTGTGCCTGTTAAAACTTTAAATTGTGTCGCTTGAGTGAATAGAAATAGTTGGCGAAATGAAGATCATCAATATCAAATCTTTTATTCGGGAACTGACGATTCCATAATACCGCTAATTAATTTTAAAAGTTTTATCTAAAAAAATTACCACTATCAAAGAAAATGATAATCTGAAGCAGGGGTAAATTGATTTAGATTAGAAGCTTGAATGGGGCTATCGCCTTACTTATTGCGCCTATCCATTTCTGGACTAAGGTATAAATGATTGCGGTTTAAAATTCATTGATGAACTTTTTCTAAAAAAGTCATAAAATTGACAATTATCATTCTATTTACTATTTAAATCTGTATTTTTGCAATCTTAATTCAATCTAAATAAGACTTGCGTACCACTATAAATTCACTAAAAAAAGGCGAACAAGCGATAATCAAAGACTTTGATATCGATATTGTTCCGTTGAAATTGTTGGAAATGGGATGCTTGCCCGGAAACACGGTTGAATTACTGCAGATAGCTCCTTTTGGAGATCCTTTATATTTAAATGTTAATGGTTCTCACCTCGCAATTCGTGTGGAAACTGCTCGAGAAATCGAAGTGGAGTTAATTAAAATCACACTTTAATGATCAATCAAAACATCAACGTCGCTTTAATAGGGAATCCTAACACGGGAAAAACATCTGTTTTTAACCAGTTGACAGGTTTAAACCAGCAAGTTGGAAATTATCCAGGTATCACTGTAGAAAAGAAAATAGGATTCTGTAAACTTCCTAATAATGTAAAGGCAAATATACTCGATCTACCGGGAACATATAGTTTAAATGCAAGTTCGATTGATGAAAATGTAGTCATTGAACTTTTACTCAATAAAAATGACAAGCTATACCCTGATGTTGCACTTGTAGTAACGGATGTAGAAAATTTGAAGAGAAACCTACTGCTTTTTACTCAGATAAAAGACTTAGAAATCCCAACGATATTGGTCATTAATATGGCTGACAGAATGGAGCACAAAGGCATCTCGTTAGACATCCCTTTTTTAGAAGAACAGCTCAAAACAAAAATCGCTCTAATTAGTTCGCGCAAAGGTTTTGGAATCGAAGAGTTGAAGAAACTAATTGTTACCTACAAAACTATTTCGGCTGAACCATGCTTAAACGCATCTAGCATTGATCCAGATTATTTTAATAGTCTGCGAAAAGCATTTCCTAACCAGCTATTGTATAAGTTATGGTTAGTGATAACGCAAGATGTTAATTTCCTGAACCTAGATCGAAATGAAATTTACGGCTCTTTTACAAAATCACATTCTGATTTAAAACGCTTACAGCAAAAAGAAACCATAAAACGATACCAATTTATCAACGACGTTTTAAAAGTAGGTTTAAAAGTAGACTCGACTATTGCCAAAGACTTCAGAAGCAAGCTCGATCGCATATTAACTCATAAGGTTTGGGGTTACGTGATCTTTTTTGCCATTTTGTTTATCATTTTCCAATCTATTTTTAATTGGTCTGAGGTCCCGATGGATTTTATCGATAGTAGTTTTGCTTCGTTAAGTGCACTAGCTAGCGAATCACTTCCTGCTGGCGTATTAACTGATTTAATTTCGCAAGGAATTATTCCCGGAATCGGCGGAATACTGATTTTTATACCTCAAATTGCCTTTTTATTTCTATTTATCTCCTTACTTGAAGAAAGTGGTTATATGAGCCGCGTGGTTTTTTTGATGGATAAAATCATGCGTAATTTTGGACTATCTGGCAAAAGTGTTGTGCCGCTTATTTCAGGAACAGCCTGTGCTATACCGGCGATTATGGCAACTCGAAATATCGAAAATTGGAAGGAACGTATCATTACAATACTTGTAACACCTTTTACAACCTGCTCTGCAAGATTACCTGTTTATGCTATTATTATAGCACTTGTAATTCCAGACACTCGTGTACTTGGAATATTAAATTTACAAGGACTTACACTAATGTTGCTGTATCTGCTAGGTTTTGGAATGGCGATATTTTCAGCTTATGTTCTAAACAAAATCCTAAAAATAAAAGGCAAAACATTTTTTGTAGTCGAAATGCCTAACTATAAACTACCTATGTTTAAGAACGTTGCAATCAACGTAATCGAAAAAACTAAGGCTTTCGTTGCCGGCGCAGGTAAAGTAATTCTGGCCATATCCATCGTTTTATGGTTTTTAGCATCGTACGGACCTGGAAAAAAATTCAAGAATGCAGAAAAAATTGTACGTTCTGAGGTAAATAATACTAACCTATCGGAAACTGAATTCAATAATAAAGTAGCCTCATATAAACTCGAGAACTCATATATAGGGATCATGGGTAAAACCATTGAGCCGGCTATTTCACCACTTGGCTACGATTGGAAAATAGGAATTGCAATTATCAGTTCCTTTGCGGCCAGAGAAGTATTCGTAGGAACCTTAGCGACCATCTATAGCGTAGGAGGAAGCGACAATGACAACACAATTAAGAGCAAAATGGCTGCTGAAATCAACCCTGATACGGGCGAAAAAGTGTTTAATTTTGCCTCAGGAATATCTTTGTTGCTTTTTTATGCATTCGCACTTCAATGCGCCAGCACACTAGCCATCACGCGTAAAGAAACCAACACGTGGAAATGGCCCATAGGACAACTAATTTTCATGAGTGGCTTTGCCTACATAGTGGCCTTAATTGCCTACCAAATTCTGAAATAGAATCCCCTAGATCATTCCTCAGCCCGATAAACAATAGTTAAAGTCAAAAACTTAGCTATTTTTAATTTGTCTAAATAAAATTTCGATTTTATCTTTGCACCATAGATTTGATCTAAATAAAGATAATATGAAAAATACCTTTTCGATAGGATTATATTTGCTTACCACAAGCTTATTTGCACAAGAAATAAATCCAATATTAAATGACACGGTAAAGACTTTGTTACCCGTAATTGTCACCAGTAAAATTCAAAGTCCAGAAAGAATGCCCGAAGTAAAGGAAAACGTTTTGTTCTCAGGAAAGAAAAATGAGATCTTAAAACTTTCGAACATTAACGGAAACTTTGTAACCAATAATGCACGTGAAGTTTTTTCACGAGTGCCTGGTGTAAACATTTGGGAAAACGAAGGATCGGGTATACAAATTAACGTAGGTGTAAGAGGTCTAAGTCCTAATAGAAGCTGGGAATTAAACACCCGCCAAAACGGATATGACATTTCATCGGATGTTTTTGGGTACCCTGAGGCCTACTACAACCCGCCACTCGAAGCTGAAAAACTGTTGAATTAATTAGAGGTGGTGCTTCA
>CAXBGV010000164.1:0-6663 GCA_963975235.1 uncultured Flavobacterium sp.
TAACTACAATATTACTTAACGTGGTCGTTCCTGTGTTAGTAACAGTAAAGGTGTATGTGATCAAGTCACCTAATCCTCCGCTTCCAGATACAGTTGCTGTTTTCACTAAAGCGATGCTTGATGTGTTTATCAGATCTGTCACTGTGCTATCGTCATTATCAAAGGCGGTACCAGAAATATCGATTACGTCGTTACCTTCAGAATCTTGCCCTTTGACAATAGCAGAATTTACGACTTTTCCAGAGTCGATATCCGCTTGGGTGATAAAGTAGTCACGAACAATAATTACTTTAGCAGCTGGCAAAAGTATTCCTGTACCAACAACTAAGTTGCTTAGACCTATCTTAGCATCATTGATAACTACATTGTTAACAGTAACGTTTCCTGTATTTTCAACTTCAAACGAATACGTGATTTTATCCCCTAAAATGGCTGTTGTCCCACTATTAGGATAGGTTGCAGTTTTTATTAATGTAAGCGATTTTTCCTGTATAAGCAATGTTTCAGTACGGTCGTTTGTACCTATTGTACTTCCAGAAATATCCACAATTTCATTATTAAGTGGATCTCGGGCAGTTACCTTAGCTGAATTAGAGACGATTCCTGCATCAATATCACCTTGTTTAATTACATAAGTAGCTGTAATGCTGGCATTAGATTCACCTGGATCAAGAGACGCTATCGTAGTTGATGTAAAATTAAGTCCAGCCATTTCATCCAACACTACTATAGATGTCAAGGTTGTAGACCCTGTGTTTGTCACTTCAAAAGTATACATTATCGTGTCACCTAAAGCACCCGTACCTCCTACTGAGGCTGTTTTTACAAGTGCAATTGTCGATCTTTGACCAACTGGCGTTTCTGTTGCATCATCGGTCGTAATAGTTGTTCCCGAAATATCTGTAACATCATTGTTTTGAGGGTCCTTCGAAATCACTACTGCTGAATTCGTTACCATACCTAAATCAACATCGCTTTGCGTTATTGTGTATGTTCCTTTAATACTTAAATTTGTCGCTCCAGGAGCTAAAGTTGCGATTGGACTTCCTGTTACCGTTAGCCCAACCATGGCATCCGTTACACTGCTATTAGTAAGGGTTGTTGTACCTGTATTTGTTATTGCAAAAGTGTAATTAATTGTATCTCCTACACCACCATTTCCAGTTGTAGAGGCTGTTTTAACAAGCGCTATTGATGACCTTTGATTTACTATAACTACCGTAGGAATGTCATTTGTGATGGCAGTACCTGAAACATCTGAAATTGTATTTCCTAACGGATCTTTCCCTGTAACTAAAGCTGTGTTCGACACTCTACCTGCGTCAACATCAGCTTGAGTAATAGTTTTACTGCCAACAATAGTTGTATTCGAAGAACCTACTGGCAAACTACTTATAGTTGTGCTTGAAAAAGTTAATCCTGGCATCGAATCACTTACTACAATATCCTTCAAAGTTGTATTACCTGTGTTTGTTACTGTAAAACCGTAAGTTATCACATCTCCTTTTGCTCCTACTCCAGAAACAGAAGCCGTTTTTACTAAGCGAATAGCAGGTGTTTGTGTCAGGGCAGTAGCTGTACAAGTACTGCAAGTTGGATTTACTGGACATACAGTACAAGGAGTTGGATCAGTTGAGGTAGCCGAAATCGCTGTCCCAATTGGGGTAATCCCCGTTATTGTTGCTGAATTATAAACCACCGCAGCATCAATATCATTTTGTGTGATAGAATAAGTTCCTGTAAAAGTCGTATTATCGCTACTACCTGCAGATAAAGAAGCTATGGGACCGCCTGATATAACTGCTTTTTCATCACTTAGCCTAATGTTTGTTACTGTTTGATTTCCTGTATTCGTAACAACAAAAGTATAATCTATTCTATCTCCAATATTAACAACGCCATCTGCATTGGCATCTATGTAAAATCCGTCTTTAGCAACCGCTATTGAAGAACTGGTGCATGATAAACTACCACCATTACTTTCAGATGTATTAACAAAGGCGCTGTAGACATTTATAGAATTAATTACGCTTGCAATAGAATTCAAGGTCAATCTAATTTCGTCAAAAGCTAGCGAAGTTTTAAAACCAACACTATAGTTCCCTGGCACAGAGCCTAAAACATCTAATCCTAGTAATGACAAATCAATTAGTTGCCCTGCTGATTTCGATTCTTGTAAAATCCCATCATTGTAGGTCTCAATACGTAGCGACTGAAGTAAATTTACCTGTGCTAGCGTCCCCAAATCCTTGATCACAAATCCAGCAAAAGTACCTTTTGGATAGGTATACAAAACATCCTTAACGGCCACTGAACCAGAACCTAAAACGCCTGCAACAAGGCTAATGTTAGCAAAATCATTTGGATCAGGAGTTAATAAATTTTGTGTTGCATTTACAGCACAAGACACACAAGCAACTCCATTGATACCTGTTTTATCAGCATCTATAATTACAGGAAAACTTGGATTAGACCAATTGTAAGTCGTATTGCATTCGACTACTGGTACACATAAATTCTGAAAAACAGCAGTGTAAACCTTTACACTACCTAAATTTACCGATACCAAATTGTTTAAGGTAATGCGAACTTCATCAAAACTTTTTGTCGAAACAAAACCAATAGTTTGTTTACTCGATCCTACAAGTATATCTGTCCCTACGCTCACTAACGGACCATTACCAGATTTTGATTCTTGTAAAACACCATTTAAATATGTTCGTATGGTAATGGCGTTCAAGGCACCAACATTTAATAAGGAAGGGGTTTCAATGGTATATCCCGCAAAGGTTCCTACAGGATAATCAGTAATTTGATCTTTGACAGATAAACTACCACTTGCTCCAACTGCAGCAGCCAAGTTAATTTGTGCAAAATTAGTCAAATCGGTATCTATCAAATTATCTACATCAGTCACAGCGCACAAAGCACACACAAGACCATCAATTCCTGAGTTTATAGTGTTAACATAAACAGGGTAAGTTGGAGCTACCATCGAAGTTGGTATGTTACATGGTAAAGTTGGACCAGCGCAAAATTTCTCAAAAACAGCTCCATAAACTCTTGTTGTTCCTAAACTAACACCTGCAACTTGATTAATGATAAGCTTTACTTCGTCGAACATTTTTGTGCTAACGAAACCCAATTTAAATCGTCCGCCTGCTGCCAGCAAAGAAACATTTGCAACTAAATTATTACCCGTATACTCCTCACTGGGTACTCCATCCAAGTAGGTTCTAATCGTTACATTTCCCAAAGCAGCAAGGTTTAGCAAAGCTGTATTTTCTATTTCCAAACCTGCATAAGTTCCTGCTGGATAATTTGTAATCTGATCTTTTATAGCAAAATTTGCAGTAGCCAGTAAACCAGCTGTTATAGTAATACTTGCATAATCTGTAGTATTAGCGCTAATAGCACCCTCCCTATTACTGATGCTACCTACCGAAACTCCAGAGAAACCTGTATTATCTTGATCTATCACCATAGGGTAAATAGGTAAATTCATCCTCGTAACGGTGTTACAATCTAAAGCAGGACCTATACAATATTCTCTAATAACAGCATGATAAATTTTAGTCGAACTAAGTACAGAGGCACCCGAACTTAATGTAATTTCTATCGCATCAAAATCTTTAGAACTGTTAAATCCGACGATATAATCTGTAGCACTGGAAAGTAAAGTTAGGCCTACTAAAGAGGAACCTGTATAATTGTCTTGAAGAACATTATCAAGGTACGTTCTTATACGAATGCCTTTTAACAAATCAACACTAAGTAAACCAGTATTTGGACCAATTTTAAAACCAACAAAAGTACCTTTGCTGTAGGTCGAATTATTATCTGTTACTCTTATGTTATGTGTAGTCCCCAAACCCAATGCTCCAAAGCTAGCTGTAGCAAAATTGGTTAAACTAGCATCAATTAGCTGGCCTTCATTAAAAACACCACACCCAATTAAACATAAGCCAGAGGTGCTTTTAGATACTGATAGATTATCATAATTAGTACTGATAAAAGGCTTAGGATCCTCAGCATTACACTGACCATACATATCCGCACAGGACATAAAAATGAAAGCGGCAATAAAAACAAAAAAAGTTGTACCATTTACCACTTTACCGCTGCTATTTTTGACTAAATCAAGGTAGTTATTTCCCATAATTTATAATGTTTACAAATGTTTAAAAGCTAACCATCAACAAAGACTTACACTATTGATTACACAAAAAAAACAAGTCTTATTTGCGTTATACTCAAATTTATAACATAAAAACAAAATAAAAACCAATTAAACAGTGATATTAGTTGATGCATCCGTAAAATTAAAACGAATAAAAAACAGAATTAAAACGACCTCGGTATTGATCAATTCCTACAAATAAAAAAACGAAAACTGCTTTTGTCGGATTTTTAAGATTTAATAGGCTGGATTTAACAAATTATTTACTAAATTTATTTGATGTTAACAATTGCAGTAAAAAATGAGGAGCAACTTAACTAAAATAACAGCAAGCATGAACAAGTCCTACAATACATCTTTCATTATTATTGTTCTACTATCATGTACTATGCTAATCGTTGTTAATTACTTCACTATTAAAACATTGTCTGCAACAAGGGCCTACGTCAATGGAGAATCCCACTACTCTAAAGGTCACAACATCGCAACAAGAAACTTAATTTATTACCTGATTACATCTAAAGAAGAATATTGGATGAAATTCGAATCAAACCTTAATATTCCACTTGGTGATGCAAAGGCCAGAATTGCTATGACTGCAAACGCGAGCGATGCAATTGCTATTGAAGGCTTCACCCAAGGGAAAAACGATCCAGCGGATATAGGCGATCTAATTTGGTTGTTTAAAAACTTTAAAAAATTACCGTTTTTTGAAAAAGCTATAAATGAATGGAAAAAAGGAGATGAACTCAACGTAGAACTTTATTTAGCAGGAAGATTCATCAAAGAGAAAATAAAAAACAAAAAACTAACCTATGATCAAAAATTACAATTACTCGAAGAGCTAGATCTCATTAATACTAAAATTACAATCAATCAAGATGCATTTTCAAACTCATTTGGAGACGGCACACGTGCTATAAAAAACTATCTTTTAATTGTTAACACCTTCTTTATTTTTATAATTATAGGAGCTGTTAGTTATTATTACGGTTCTACCATAAAAAAGCTAACAATTGCTAGAAACAAACTAAAAAGCCAAAAAGAAAAATTGCAAAGCACTATAGCCGATCTTGAAAAAACGAAAATTAATTTATCGACCGAAATTATACAAAACAAAAAAATAATAGGAACCATAAGCCACGATATTAGAAGTCCTCTAAAATACATCCAAGTAATTGCTAAGCACCTGACGACTATCATTGACAAAAACGAAATTGCGCATAAGTACATTACATCAATACACAAATCCTCCTACCAACTTTGTGAATTCACCAAAACTCTTGTAGAATATTCAAAGATTTATATCGCCGACAAAAAGCGCGAACAAAAAAGCTATTCATTGTTTGAACTAGTTGAAAACAAAAAAGTTATATTTGAGGAAATTGCACAAAATTACAACACAAAAATAATAAATACCACTGCTCAAGATACGTTTTCCAATATAAATAAGAGGATTGTTGCGATCATTATTCATAATTTATTAGACAACGCAGTCAAAAACACCATCAATGGCACTATTGAAATTGGCGCACTAAAAGACAATCAAAAAACAAGTTACTATGTAAAAGATTCCGGCTCTGGCATGGGACAAGACATAATCGATTATTACACCAATTTATTTAACAATAGAGATCCTGAAAAACTAATTTTAAGCGCCTATGGCATAGGATTGCACCTTGTTCTCGAACTAGTGGCTATGCTGAATGGAAAGATATCGTTTACAAAGGGTGACGAGGAAGGAACTACAGTTTTAGTAGAAATTTATAAAACAAAACAACTAATTGATACAAAAATATGAATAGAGAAATACTAATAGTAGATGATCACCTAGTGGTACGAACTGGCGTTTCGATCATTCTAGAAGAAAAATTTAAGGACATTAGGATATCGACAGCTGAAGATTATCTTGAAACAATAGATTTTATTAAAAAAAACACTGTTGATTTAATTATCTTGGACGTTAATATTCCCGGAGGAAAAACGACAACAATGGTTCATGAAATCAAAGCAATACAACCAGCTGTCAAGATTTTGATCTTTTCTGTCTATGACGAAAAATCACACGCATGTCCCTACATTGTGGCGGGTGCTAATGGGTATTTGAATAAATTAAGTGATAAAAAAACATTGATAGGCGCCATCAACTCAATTTTAAATACTGGTAGCTACTTGAGCCCCGACCTAGTTACTGAATTAGTAAAAGCTTCTGCAAACAATGAAAGTTTAAACCCATTAGACAAGTTATCTACTAGAGAGAGTGAAATTGCAACCTTATTAGTATTGGGAGACGGTAACATTGAAATATCTAACAAACTCAACATTCAATTAACTACCGTAAGCACGCATAAAAACAAGATATTCAATAAGCTTAAAATCAAAAATTTAGTAGAACTTATCAACCTCTTTAATAATTATAGACAATAAACAACGAAAACATTATTCGCATTACGTTTAAACAATCACTTTATCGACCTTGATGG
>CAXBGV010000165.1:0-6654 GCA_963975235.1 uncultured Flavobacterium sp.
GAATGTATGGTATTTAATGATAGCGAACCACACGAAGGGATTCGTGCGGCAGCGGTGCAACCAACGCATAGAAAGTTTGTACCATGCAAACCTAAAGTTGGGCAAATGGAAATACTTAAACAACAAAATCTATTTCACTGCCGCACTAGATACTATAAACAGTACACATATTGGCGTCCTAGATTATCAAACGCTAGACTTACTTTGGTATACCGAAGTAAAAGATCGCAAAGCTGGTTTAAGAGACTTACAAGTTACCGAAGACAAAATTTATGTTTTAGATTCAGGCAATCAATTGCATATTTTTGAAAAGGAAGAATAGCCTGCAAATCATGGAAAATAACGTACCACCCCAAGTTTGTCTCGGTTAATGCGTCTCACACAAACCAATGACCTCAAATGATATTCCTGCGGCAACGGATGAAATATTGTACAGCGCTAGTTGCAGGAAGCGACTTATAATAATCCGAAGGCTTCAAATTTTAATTTTAATTTTCATTTCACAAAAATGCCCCATCTAGTATTTTACTATTTGGGGCATTTTGTTTATGTAAGCCTTAAAGCTTACTAGTAACGTATTGCATTATTATGAATGTGTTACACTTAAGTTTTTAACAGCTACTAGTCCGAAAGAGCCATCATAACTACTTCCTTTTACTGATTGTAGGTAGTTACCAACTTTAAAGTAATTTCCTTCGGTGCTTGTGTCCATTGCTTGAGAGAATACTAATGTTGAACCATTATACAAATACACCTTACCACCAAAGTATTTAATAGTAAAAGTGTATTCTGTTGCTAATGAATATCCATCATAAGTTTTACTTCCTCCAAGAACAGTCTCAGTAATATAACCACTAATTTTCAATTTACAAGATCCTGTACTTTGATTAGCCGTTCCTAAAAACTGAACTCTAATGATATCATCTACCTTTACACCATTAGCATTAGTGCTAGGTCCATGTATTTGTCCAAAACATAATACGCCACTTGATCCATCTGAACCTTTAGGCAATTTGTTCACTTTTACGGTCCATGTCATGGTATGCGTTCCGCTTGAACCATTCCAACTTGCATCGTTGCCGTTAATTTTCTCTCTTAATTCAACTCTTGGATTCTGTGATGAACTTGAAGTTCCTGCACCTCTGTAGCACTTAAAGTAGGTCCAAGTTCCATCTGTATAAAAATAATTTGCGTCACTGTAAGTAGAGAACGTTGCTCCAGATTCTGTTATATCATCCCAATACGTACTGTTTGACGGACTACCAGTATGAGAATTTATTTTCCAAGTACTAGATGTGATTCCTAAAACACCTGCAGGATAAGAACTTGTGGCTGTGGCAGTGCCACCCCATACCTCTACTTCTGTAATATTACTAAAAGCATCACTTGTATTACCTGTACATGCAATTCGTACGTATCTTGCGGTACTATTTGTTAGTTCATAATCTACTAAAGCAGTACTTGTGCCCGCTGTTACAAACGTACCTTTGGAAGCCCAACCACTAGTAAGCGAATTACTTGTGCTGATTTCGATATTGTATTTGCGTAAACCATAATGAGCGATTTTTAAGTAATCAATCAATTTAGAAGAGCCCATGTCTAAATAAAGATATACCGTTCCGCTTGCTGTCCATCTTGTAGAGAGATTACCATCTGTAGCATTTGAAGCCGCATAACTACCACTGTGTTGTGCACTAGCTGTCGTTGCAGAAATACTTTGTTTAGTAGATCCTGCTGTTTTAGCAGTTATATTTGTTGACGCATTTGTGGTTTTAATCGCAGAAACGTCTGTTGTAGTTGTATTATCATCTGCCGTACAGCTTGCGCATAATAATGCAAGTGATAATCCGAATGTGCTGAGAATGTTTTTTCTTTTCATCTGTTTGTAATATTGGTTAGTTAGTTTAAATTGGATATCCAATCTGGTTATCCAAACATATAAAATTATTTTCAATTAAATAATTACACATTTAAAACTTAAACCTTAAATTTTTGCGAGATCAGCACAACTTTAGTTAAAAAATACAGAATTAAAGACGAGCTAAAAACCCTAAAATAAAGAGAAAATTAATTTTTTGATCTTTTAATTAATGTATTTATTAAAAAACACACCCCATAATTATCTAAAATATATTTTATGTAAATAGGTATATTTTTTTTAAATATAAATTATTTCTTACAAATTTATAGCCGCTTTTTGTTACAACTCTATTAGATATTCATTTAAAACTATCGTATTTTAAATCCAGTTGAAGAAGCTAATTAGGGTCCGCATTTAAAATTTTGATAATGTAAAATACAGTACCTAAAAAAAGGGATAACTAGCTACAGTTTTATCACAAAAAAACAGCTTCCCGCTCTAACACTTGTTGCGCGAAGAATGCTATAAATCGATACAAACTTAAAAGTTGGTTGTGCTGTGCGGCCGTCTCAGCACTTAAAAGTTTTTTATTGATTTAAATTAGTTTTTAGCAGATCGACTTCAGACTGATAGATTGTTTTAACTAATCTTTTTTAGGAACAGTCTAATGCTTGAAATAAAAATACATTTATTCAAGTCTAAGAACATTAGAGTACAGCATTTGGTACTTTACTCCAATTTATCAAAAGTAAAATCTTCAGATAATGCCTTCTAAAATAAACTATATTTGTGGTATCGTGTAAAAAGGATGTAATTGTAATTATAATAAGTCGGTTATGAAATTATCTTCAAGGTGGATGAGCAATCAAAAGTTAATTGTTAGTTGTATTGTATTGCTTTTTGCTTTTTCGGCTTTTGCTCAAGAGCAACCTGTTCCAGAGTTACAACCCAAAACTCCTGTTGATTCCTTATATAGAGAGGACCAATTTTATGTTAGACTAACTTATAACACCCTTCAAAACAAGCCTGTGGATGTTACACAACAAAAAATCTCGCTGGGTGTAGCTGCTGGTTTTTTACGTGATATGCCTATTAATAAAAACAGAAATGTGGCTATTGCCACGGGAGTGGGTTTTGCCCTAAACAATTACAATCAAAATCTAACAATATCAAAAGTTGCAGAAGCAATTAACTACTCAATTGATAATAATGGAGCGGGATTTGAAAAAAATAAATTCACACAGTTATTAGTAGAGGTGCCTTTAGAGTTGCGCTGGAGATCATCAACTTTTGAAAGTTATAAGTTTTGGAGAATTTATGGTGGCGTAAAATTTAGTTACCTATTATATGATAAATCGGTACTTAAAACAGCAGGAACCAAAACAATTATCACCAACAATTCAGACTTTAATGATTTTTTATACGGCGTTTATTTGTCAGGAGGATATAATACCATCAATCTTTATGCTTACTACGGTCTAAATCCTTTGTTTAAATCGGCAGTGGTAAATGGTCAGCAAGTAGATTTTAAATCGTTACAGTTAGGGATTATCTTTTATATTTTATAACCACAAAGGCATCAATAAAAGTTGTGGTCCACCACCAATAAGCATTCCTATTAGTACCTCCTTAGTGTTGTGTGCCTTCATTTCTAGGCGTGACGATGCTACTGCACCAATTATAAAAATTAAAATGGCAAACAATACGAAGTTTTGTGTTTGGTACAAAATACTTAAACCAAAATAAAAGATAGTTAAACCCGTAATGCCTATCATGTGCAAGCTTGCTTTCGACTTAAAAAATAAGAGAATCAATGCGATAAGCGTACTCATCAAGGCGCCCAACATAAAAAAATGCAATTCACTATAGCGCTCTAAGGTAATGCTTTGCTTTACGAGAATAATAATCAAAAAAGAGTGAATTACTAAGGGTAGTTTTCTCTCGGAAATACTAGGTACCATCAACGAGCTGATTTTTCCAGTCGCTTTAAGCAAAAAGAAAAACAAAATAGGAACTACTAATGTTACAATGAATACCTGGAGCAGAATGAATATTTTTTCTTGGAAACCAATGCTAGTGCTTTTTGCAAAAATATAAAACAAGGTAGCAAACACCGGAATAAATACAGGATGAAAAATATAGGAGAAGATAGAGAGGTACTTTTTCAAGGTGCAAATGTTGGTTGATAAGCAAATATAATAAATATCATATTGTAGTAGTTGTAAAAACACGTGTTTAGGATAA
This sequence comes from uncultured Flavobacterium sp., assembly GCA_963975235.1. Lineage (GTDB taxonomy): Bacteria > Bacteroidota > Bacteroidia > Flavobacteriales > Flavobacteriaceae > Flavobacterium. The sequence continues at coordinate 4,106 of CAXBGV010000165.1, forward strand.
ATTAAGTACCTATACTGTAGCTTCACGCTTCCTAAATACTGGCGAGCTATGGCGCAAGTTTTGAAAAGAAGTCTTATTTTTGAGGCAAAAGCTTTTGGTTCATTCCTTCGTATTGAGAAATTAAGGTTATACCAAGACAAAACAAGCATAAAATAATCATGAGTATACTGATCAAAAATATTATTCCTGTTCTTCATTCTCGATTTTTCGGCAACGAGCAAAACACTCAAATACATTCTGTTTCTATCGATAGTCGTTCGTTGCAAAATAGTGATAACACCTTGTTTTTTGCTATTGTAGGACCCAACAATGATGCCCATATTTATGTAAATGAATTGATTAATAAGGGAGTACAAAACTTTGTTGTACAATATATTCCCGACGGTTGTGCGGAGCGCGCTAATTTTTTAGTGGTCGAGGACACCTTAGTGGCTTTGCAACAATTTGCGAGTTATTACAGAAGTTTTTTTGACTTTCCAGTCATAGGATTAACAGGTAGTAACGGAAAAACGATTGTTAAGGAATGGCTTAATTTTCTTTTAAGTCCAGATTACAACGTTATTCGCAGTCCTAAAAGTTATAATTCGCAGGTGGGTGTGCCCTTGTCAGTCATTTCGATCAATGAAAAACACAATTTGGGTATTTTTGAAGCCGGTATTTCTACGGTTGCAGAGATGGCAAATTTGGAGCAAATCATAAAACCTACTATTGGTGTTTTAACCAGCATTGGGTCGTCTCATGATGAAGGTTTCAGTAATTTAGAACAAAAAATTAGAGAAAAGCTACTTCTTTTTAAAGACTGCGAAGTCCTTATTTACAAAAAAGATCCCTTGGTAGATTCCTGTATTCCGGCTAGCTTAAAAACCGTGTCTTGGAGCTTTGTAAATCAAAAGGCAACGGTTTTTATAAATAATAAAGTAACACACAATGGGATAACAACGTTATCATATCAATACAATAATCACGATTTTACGTTAAATATTCCCTTTCAAGATAAGGCCTCGATAGAAAATGCTATTTCCTGTTTATTAGTAATGCTGTATTTCAAGTATGATTTAGCAACGATTCAGTCTCGAATGGCATTGCTTTTTCCGGTTGAAATGCGATTAAAAGTAAAAAACGGAATTAATAATTGTAGTATTATCGATGACAGTTACAGCTCTGATTTCCAGTCTTTAAAAATTGCTTTAGATTTTTTAGAGAGTCAGAAACAATTTGCTAAAAAGACACTTATTTTATCTGATATTTTCCAGAGTGGCTTGGCAACTGAAGATCTCTATTCGAGAGTGGCGCAGTTAGTAGTTTCGAACAACATCAGTAGGGTTATAGGCATTGGTAACACTATTTCTAATTTTAAAGATGCGTTTGTAAATTGCATCACTTTTGAGACTACAGCTGATTTTGTAGCCAATTTTGAGACACTTGATTTTAGTAACGAAACCATTTTGATAAAAGGAGCACGTTCTTTTCAGTTCGAAGAAATTGTGTATTTACTCGAGGAAAAAACACACGAGACGGTATTAGAAATTAATCTTAACGCGATCAGTTACAATTTAAATTTCTTCAAGTCTAAGCTGGCGCCAAAAGTAAAAATGATGGTCATGGTAAAGGCTTTTGGTTACGGTAACGGCGGGCTAGAAATAGCAAAGCTGCTAGAACATCATAAAGTAGATTATTTAGGTGTGGCTTTCGCCGATGAAGGAATCTCATTAAAAAACGGAGGTATAAAATTGCCAATTATGGTGCTGAATCCAGAGAACACAAGCTTTTCAGCAATCATTCAGCACAAGTTAGAACCAGAGATCTATTGTTTAAAGGGACTGCATGCTTTCTTGAAAATTGCAAAACAAAAAAACCTGCAACAGTTTCCTATTCACATAAAGGTAGATACAGGTATGCACCGTTTAGGATTTGAAGAAAATACAATCGATGAGTTGATCGCGACCTTAAAAGGGGAAGAAACCGTTAAAGTGCAAAGTATTTTATCGCACTTAGCAACTAGCGACGATCTGGAGCATCCCGGTTTTGCAATGCAACAAATACAGTTATTCGAGAAATTATCAACAAAGATAATGGATGAATTAGAGATTAATCCCATTCGACATATTCTCAATACCTCTGGAATAAGTAATTTTCCTGATGCTCAGTACAACATGGTACGTCTAGGAATTGGTTTATATGGTGTCTCAAATGATCCAGCCGAGCAAAAGTTTTTAGAGCACGTTGGAACTCTTAAATCAGTGATATCACAAACGAGAACTATCGCCGCAGGAGAAAGTGTAGGTTATGGCCGCAAGTTCATTGCAGATAAACCAACCAGGGTAGCAACGATTCCCATAGGATATGCTGATGGTATTTCGAGAGGTTGGGGCAATGGAGTAGGATTTGTAATTATCAAGGATAAGAAAGCAAAAATTTTAGGCAGTGTGTGTATGGATATGCTTATGGTAGATGTCACTGAAATTGATTGCACTGAAGGCGATGCGGTAATAATTTTTGGTGAAAAACCTACTGTTTCCTACATCGCCAAAAAACTTAATACGATTCCG
>CAXBGV010000166.1:0-6618 GCA_963975235.1 uncultured Flavobacterium sp.
TAGAAAAAGTCTATTTGAATTTATCTAATGCGGATCAATTTTCATAAATTGCCAATAATTTGTAACAACAGAAAAATGTACAGTTGTTTTTGGGAGGTGTAATCAATCCTTTGCCCAGATTAATGCTGGTTAGATTTGCAGATTTTTTAAATTTTAAATGCTACAACAATGAAATTATATCCTATCGAAACCGGGAATTTTAAACTAGACGGAGGCGCAATGTTTGGCGTGGTGCCAAAAACAATTTGGAACAAAACAAATCCTGCTGATTCAAATAACTTAATTGATATTGCTGCACGTTGCTTATTAATCGAAGAGGGTAACCGCTTAATTTTGATTGATACCGGAATGGGAAATAAGCAGTCAGAAAAATTCTACGGTTATTATTCACTTTGGGGTTCACATTCATTAGATAAATCATTAGCAGCACATGGTTTTCACCGAGATGATATAACAGATGTGTTTATGACGCATTTACATTTTGATCATTGCGGAGGGAGCGTGCAATGGAATAATGACAAAACAGGATACGAATGAAAACCACTGGGAATGGGCTACAAAACCCAATCCGAGGGAAAAAGCTTCTTTTTTATCGGAGAATATTTTACCCATGCAGGAAAGCGGACAACTGAACTTTATTAAAAGACCCGATGGTGACTTTCTGGAACAGTCAGAACTAGGTTTTGGGATTTTCTTTGCTGATGGCCATACCGAAAAGCAAATGATTCCGCACATTCAATACAAAGACAAAACCATTGTTTTTTGCGCTGATTTATTGGCTACAGCTGGACATATCCCAGTGCCCTATGTAATGGGTTATGATACGAGACCATTATTAACCATGCCCGAAAAAACAAAATTCTTAAACGCCGCCGCAGATAACAATCATTATTTGTTTTTGGAGCACGATGCCCACAACCAAATTATAACGGTAGAGCATACCGAAAAAGGAGTACGATTAAAGGACGTATATTCTTGTCAACAAATCTTAACATAGTGTTAATCCTGCCGTGGTTGTAACAAAATCGTTTATTTTAGACCAATATTTAAATCCTATAATAACATTAAATAATGAATACCATTAAGCCTATTTGCCTTTCAGCTATTGCTCTTGTAGTTTTAGCAGGGTGCGGAACACAAAAACAAGTTGCACGTTACACCGCAATGACAGCCGTTTCGGCACCATTGAATATTAAAAAATCAAGTCCACTAAAGGAAATCGAATTAAAACGATGGAGTCATCTAGACATTGTAGCTGATACTATTCCTGGAATGAGCGTTGATAAAGCTTATGCTGAATTACTAAAAGATAAAAAGGGAGTTCCTGTAATTGTAGGGATTGTCGACTCTGGTGTAGATATTGAACATGAAGATCTAAAAGCAGTAGTTTGGACCAATGCAAAAGAGACTCCAGGAAACGGAATTGATGATGATAATAACGGATATGTTGATGATATTCATGGCTGGAATTTCCTAGGAGATATCACTAAAGAAAATCTAGAATACGAGCGTATTGTCAAAGACAAAACATTGGTTGACGAAGTAACTTATCAAGAAGCAAAGGCATTGAATGATAAAAAAGTTGCTGATGCAGTTGCGGTGAAAACACGTTCAGAAAGTATGATCGCCTCATTGGCAAAAAACGATGCTGTTTTAGTTAAGTTCTTAGGTAAACCAGTTTATACACTTGCAGATGTAAATGCTATTACTTCAGAAGACGAAACGATCAAGGAAAGTAAAAAAGTAATGCAACAAATGCTTTCTTATGGTTTACCAGTAGCAGATTTGAAAAATGCTGTCGAAAAGCAATTAGACGGTCAAGTAGCCTTAATAAACGGAGATAATCTAAAAACTGATTACAGAAAAGTTGTTGGGGACAATCCTAATGATATTACTGATACTAAATACGGTAACGCAAATGTTATGGGACCAGACAAGAACGAAATTCTCCATGGTACTCACGTTGCCGGAATCGTTGCTCAAGTTAGAGGTAACAATCTAGGAGGTGATGGTGTTGCAAACAATGTACAAATTTTAACAGTTCGTGCTGTGCCAGACGGTGATGAGTACGATAAAGATATTGCTTTAGGTATTCGTTATGCAGTAGATAATGGAGCAAAAGTAATTAACGGAAGTTTTGGAAAGAATTTTTCTCCTCATAGACAATGGGTTTACGATGCGATAAAATATGCTGAGAAAAAAGATGTATTAATCGTTCATGCTGCAGGTAATGATGCAAAAGATATCGATTTTGCAGAGAATTTCCCGAACGATTCAGAAGACAAGAAAACGGAATTTGCTGATAACATGATTACTATTGGTGCTTTGAATTTTGACTATAGCGATAAAGTAGTTGCTCGTTTCTCAAACATCGGGAAAGTGAATGTAGATGTTTTTGCTCCTGGTGTTCAAATCTATGCAACAACACCTAATAATGCTTACCAATATTTAGCTGGAACCTCAATGGCTTCGCCTAATGTTGCTGGAGTAGCTGCCTTAATTCGTTCGTACTATCCTAAATTAACAGCTTCACAAGTAAAACATATCTTGATGGACTCAGGTGTTGCTATAACTACTGATGTTGTAGTTGGAGGTAATCCTAAAGATACTCGTTCTTTCTCGACATTATCGCAGTCAGGAAAAATTGTAAACGCATACAACGCAATTTTAATGGCAGATAAAATGTCAACAAAATAAAACCAAGACTATTAATCTAATGGAAGAGCTTCGGCTCTTCCATTTTTTATTTTTAACCAATGAAGAAAATACTATTACTTTCCCTCGTTACTTTTAATTTTGGTTCGCTAATGGCGCAAAGCACTACCTATTGGCAACAACAAGTAGATTATAAAATGGACGTCGTTATGGATGTCAAAAATTATCAATACAAAGGGACTCAGGAGTTAGTTTACACGAATAACTCTAGTGATACTTTACGCAAAGTATACTACCATTTATTTAACAATGCATTTCAGCCCGGAAGTGAAATGGATGCTAGATTGCACACGATCAAAGATCCAGATGCTCGAATGGTAAATAAAGTTTCAGTTGATGGCAAAGACGCTAAAGTAAGTCGTATCGAAGGCTTAAAGCCAAATGAAATTGGGTACTTGAAAATAACCAACTTCAAACAAGACGGACTTGTTGCCGAAGCTAAAACAGTAGGTACGATTCTAGAAGTGACTTTGGCTAAGCCAATTTTACCCAACACAAAATCGACTTTTACCTTAAATTTTGACGGTCAAGTGCCTGTACAAATTCGCCGTTCAGGGCGAAACAATTCTGAAGGAGTCGAGTTGTCAATGACACAATGGTATCCTAAGTTAGCCGAATTTGATTTTGAAGGATGGCACGCTGATCCGTATATCGCGAGAGAGTTTCATGGTGTTTGGGGTAATTTTGATGTAAATATCACTATTGATAAGGAGTATGTTTTAGGAGGAACCGGTTACCTGCAAAATCCAAACGAGATTGGTTTTGGTTACCAAAGCGAAGGTGTAGTGGTTAACACTCCTAAAAAGACAAAGACGTTAACTTGGCATTTTGTAGCGCCTATGGTACATGATTTTGCTTGGGCTGCTGATAAAAACTACATCCACGATGTGGTTAAAGGACCTAATGATGTTGATTTGCATTTCTTGTATAAAAACTATCCAAAAACAGTTGAAAACTGGAAAAAACTACAACCAATGATGGTAAAGGTTATGGATTTTTTCAATAAAAATGTTGGAAATTATCCGTACAAACAATACTCGTTTATACAAGGTGGTGATGGAGGAATGGAGTATGCCATGTCTACGCTAATGCTTGGTAATGGCACACTAGAAGGAATTTATGGCACAGCAACACATGAGTTAGGACATTCCTGGTTTCAGCATATATTAGCTTCAAATGAGTCAAAGCACCCATGGATGGATGAAGGCTTTACAACTTACATTTCTAATTTGGTTGAAAATGAACTTTCTGATAAAAAAGTAGCCAATCCTTTTGCAGGAAATTATAGAGGGTACTACAGTTTAGTAAATTCTGGTAAAGAGCAATCGCAGTCAACACATGGTGATCGTTATGACGAAAACAGACCTTACAGTATATCTTCTTACACTAAAGGGAGTTTGTTTTTATCTCAATTGCGTTACGTAATAGGTGAAGATAAATTAGATGAAACAGTAAAAAGATATTTTCATGATTTCAAGTTCAAGCACCCAACACCTAATGATGTTAAGAGAACGGCTGAACGTGTTTCTGGTGCTAACTTAGATTGGTATTTAGTAGATTGGACACAAACAACAAACACGATCGATTACGGAATTAAAGCCGTGACTGAAAACGGAAATCAAACTATGGTTAGTCTAGAAAGAATTGGTAGAATGCCAATGCCAATTGATTTGTTAGTAGAATATACTGATGGAACAATGGAAAGTTTTTATGTGCCTTTACGAATGATGAATTTCGAGAAAGCAAATCCTAATCCAGCAGTAAAAAGAACGGTATTAAATGACTGGACATGGGCACATTCTAACTATGATTTCACAATTGCTAGAGCAAAAGGGACTATCAAAAAAATCACCATTGACCCAAGTGGCTTGATGGCTGATGTGAAACAAGATAATAATGTTTACAAACAATAAGCATTTTCATAAAGTAAATCATCAAACATGAGTGTTACATACAATGAATTGACAAAATCAGTAGCGATTAAAGATGGTCTAAAAAGTCATCTTTTTCTAATGAAGTTTGTAATGATACTTACGTTAATCAATGCTCTTTTGAATATATCCAATGGTCAAATAGCATTTGGATTTATGAAAGCGTTATGGTTGGTAATAGGTATGTTCTCGGTTGTTATTCTTCACAAGTATATTTTTAAAAAATCAGGTAGCGAGAAGATACCCGCTGATCAAATTAAAGGCTTAAGCGAAAGTGTTTTCTTAGGACGTAAAAAATACTTTATCATATTGCAAAACGGAAAACAACGCGATTTACTATCTGTAAAATCAGATGCTGAATTTGTACAAGTTCGAAAGCTGTTTACGAAAAACGGAATACTCTAATAAAGAGTAAGGCTGCAAAATATTTTTTGCAGCCTTTTTTTATAATTAACAGATTGGGTCTATTGCGTTCAAAATTAAGAAACACTAAATTTGTATCAAACGATTGTAGCAACACCATATGAAACCAACAATTACTATTATTGGCGCAGGAATTTCGGGACTATCGGCAGGACTGCATCTGCATCGCAAAGGTTTTACTGTCAAAATTATTGAAGCTAGCGATCGAGTGGGTGGCCGAATCAAAACCGATATAGTTGATGGTTTTAGATTGGATCAGGGTTTCCAGGTTTTACTTACGTCCTATCCTGAGGCAAAAATGCTATTAGATTATGATGCCTTGGAGCTTAAAATTTTTTTGCCAGGAGCGACGGTTTTATACGATGGTGGTCAGTTCGAAATTGCTGATCCGTTCAGGAGACCTTCTGCTTTGTTGGCAACGGCTTTTGCACCTGTTGGCTCACTCAAAGACAAGTTCAATACGTTTATTTTAAAGAATAAATTAATCGCTAAATCAGTTGAAGGGGTCTTTGCGCAACCTCAAAAGTCAAGTCTAGAACAACTGAGCGATTATGGTTTTAGTACCAAAATGATTAACCGTTTTTTTAAGCCCTTTTTCTCGGGTATTTTTCTCGAAAATAATTTGGCTACATCCAATAGAATGTTTGATTTTGTCATGAAAATGTTTTCTGAAGGTGACGCTGCCATTCCGGCTTTGGGTATGGAAGAAATCCCAAAACAATTAGCCAAGCAGTTGCCAGAGCATGCCTTCCTGTTTAACACAAAGGTTGTAGATATTCAAGCAAATACAATTATTACAACTACCGGTGAGCAAATCCAATCGGATATTATTATTGTAGCAACCGAGGCTACAGCCTTGATTTCTAAATATAAAACAACTACAGAAACCAAGCATCACTCAGTTACTAATGTTTATTTTGAAGCAAAAGTAGCGCCGTCAAATAAGGCAGTTGTTATTTTGAATGCTTCAGAGAAAGACAAAATAGTCAATAACTTGACTGTAATGACCAATGTGAGCACGGCATATGCGCCTGCAGGAAAAGTGTTAATCTCCGTTTCATGCAATGGCATGCTTGATTTTAATGATCAAGAGTTAACTCAAAAAATTAAAACCGAATTGCAACCTTGGTTCGGGAACCAAGTCGAGGATTGGTCACATATTAAAACTTATAAAGTAAAGTACGCATTACCTCAGCTCGCTGTTCTAAAAGATGATTTGACAATTACGGATATGAAAATTAGTAATAACTTATATTGTTGTGGTGATCATTTAATGAATGGATCTATAAATGCAGCCATGAAATCAGGTCGTTTGGTGGCTGATTTGATTGCGAAGGAGCATGAATAAGCCTGGGTTTTTTTTATCTTCTCTGTTGTTAAATATCACTAAAAGGGGGTATTGTGATTTATACAATATTAATTGTTTTTATTGAGAAATGATGGGCCAATAAAACATGAAAAAAATAGTTTAACCTTAGGGAATCAAATATCTATTACTAGTTTAATTAATGATAATTTTTATAATGGACCATTAAACTGTATGTAATCA
>CAXBGV010000167.1:0-6600 GCA_963975235.1 uncultured Flavobacterium sp.
TTTGAATTTTCAGGCTTGATCTTTTGTTTCTTTTGCATCAAGGCAAAAGAAAAAAACTTCTTCTAAGCAAAAAACAGCTATCAACCACTAAACATGTAATCATAACCTCCTCACCCCTCTTAAACCGACTTCTCGATAAAATTCTATAAAAATGCTGTCGCTATTTTATAAAATCACTCGAAGTGAAGCAAACTAACCCTCAACCGAAGACCAACCTTACTCGCCCCCTTCCTCACCCCGCCCTTAAAGAAAAAGCATAGCAAAACAACGAAGAAGTAAAGTGGCAGCAGTCCGCGAGTTGAGTCTGAAAGGCGAACGGCTCGGGCTGCGGAACGGCACTTCAAGGTAGTTTTCAAGCTTTTTATTTTCAGGCTTGATTTTTTTGTTACTTTTTTCATCAAGGAAAAAAGTAAATAAATCCCTTCAAAGCAAAACTTACTTCTCAAAACAAACAATAACTGAACACCACTTACTGAACACTGATTACTGATCACTGATCACTCCCCACACTGACCACTAAATAACCTCATCAAATTTCCGCTTCAATTCATAAGGCGAAAAACCAAATCGCTTTTTAAACGATTTAGAGAAATTAGAATAATTATTAAAACCATTCATCAAGGAAATATTTTTTAGAGGGATTACCGTATGTTCAACCATGAAGTAAGCTTTTTTCAAACGTTCCTCATTATAAAATTTATAAATACTTGTTTTGAAAAAATGACGAAAGCCTGCTTTTAATTTATACTCATTAGTACCAAATTTTTGTGCAAGCACTTGTAATGAAGGTAGAGGTGCATCAAGATTTGCTAAGATATAATCATATAGTTTCTGAATCAAAAAAGCATCAACTTTTCTAGGTTTAATTTGTTTTTCATCTCCATTTTCAGCAACCTTGGGGTGATAAGTATCAGAATGAAGTGGAATAACAAGATTTAATATAATTTCAGAACGAGGAATTAATTTACCCACACTGCAAGAAACAGCAAGAGACAACTGAGCTTTGGTAATAAAGTCTAAAGTGACAAATGCAGGTAATTGAATACAGCCATCAACTAGATTTTGAATGTGATACAATGAACTGGGGCTAATAATAGTTGTTAAAGGTTGACCAATCAATTCACTTTCAGAATAGCCTAAGAAAAGAATAATCTCTGAAGCTAAACTGCTAATAAAGTAATTAGAATCCAATATTAAATTTGTTTGAGTAATAAGTTTGGGAGTACTATGGATATTAACAAATTCAAAAAGGGACCCTTTTATTTCCTCCGCGACCATATTAATTAAAATCACAATAGTTTCTAATTCGTCCTTCTCCTTACTTTCTGGAATCCTACTATTAAAATTACCTCGCGCCATTTCAAACAGCATCTGGTGAACGCTAACAATCCGTCTTTGATTATAAATTTCATCCATAATAAGTCTTTTTTTATTATCTCTCCATTTATTTGCTACTACATACTTTCTAATTTTCACTAAAAGCTAATCACTATGAACTAAATACTAGGTATTAATCACTAAGTACTAATGACTAACTACCTTTAAAATCCTGCAAATACTGTAACGCATCAATGTCAGTAGAAAATATCTGAGTAGGAACCGAAGGTTTATTCACTTCTAAATAAAAATTACTTATAGCTACCAGGTGACTTTCATGAACAACCAAGCCAACAGCAGTTGCTAACACAGAACCAAATTGTGCTAAATAATCCCTACCGGCTTTATCTGTAGTAACTACCCCTCGCAGATCACATAAAATGGGGTAAGCCCGTTCACGTTGAAAATGGATTCGATCAGTCACAACAAGTTGAGCAACTTTAAGATCAATAATTGTATTGCTCTTATATTGGAAAAAGAGAACCTCATCGCTAATCCAAAATTTCGAAAATGGATTCTCATAAAAATCATGGGCTGCAATCATGTTTTACGAATTTAAAAGATAATAATTAACAAAAATATATAGATTATTACTCATTATATATGTCAATTCGGGATTATTTATTGTTTTTTAAGTATTTTATTGTCAATTCGGGATATTTAGTTGTCAATTCGGGAGCATTTTATAATAACATGAAAAAACTTTCATTTATTATATTGAATTTTAGTGCTTTAAACAATAAGTCAACTAAAAATAAACAAATGGCAAAAATTAAACACAACAACTTTATCGATACTGTTGATGAGGTATTCGCAGGAGCAAAAAAAGAAGGAGTATTGCATCTTTATGCTGAAGATGAATATTTAAACGGTAGAACTATTACCATAAAAGGCAAAGAAATGTTCCATTTTGGTACAACCGGCTACTTAGGCTTAGAACAAGATCACCGACTCAAAGAAGCTGCCATCGTAGCAATACAAAAATACGGAACTCAATTTCCTTTGTCTAAATCATACATATCCAATCCTCTGTATGCCGAACTAGAATATAAAATAGAGTTAATGTATGGCATACCACCTATCATAACTAAAAATAGCACCCTAGGTCACATCGCCGTAATCCCCACGGCCGTGAGGGATGAAGATGGGGTTATTCTAGATCATCAGGTGCACTGGAGTGTCCAAAATGCCTGTCAGCTACTAAAACTTAGAGGGATTCCAGTAGAGATGATAAGACACAGCAATATGGATATGCTCGAGTACCAAATAAAGAAACTTTCCTCCAGATGTGAAAGAATTTGGTACATGGCAGACGGAGTTTACTCTATGTTTGGTGATTTTGCACCAGTGACTGAACTAATGGAATTAAGCAAAAAGTATCCCCAATTGTATTTGTATTTCGACGATGTTCACGGTATGAGTTGGCAAGGAAAAAACGGAACCGGCTATGTACTAAGTGTTCTAAAAGAACTGCCACATAACGTGATGATTATGGGAACACTAAGCAAAACCTTTGGTGCCAGCGGAGCTATTTTAATCTGTTCTGATCAAAAGCTACGAGAAAAAATTAAAAACTTTGGAGGGCCACTTACTTTCTCCGCCCAACTAGAACCAGCATCCGTGGCTGCCGCAATAGCTGCTGCTGACATTCATCTCTCTTCTGAAATTGAAGTATTACAGACACAACTGGCTGGGAAAATACAGTACTTTAACGACTTACTTTCTAAAACTTCCTTGCCCATAATAGTCCAAAATAACTCACCTGTATTTTTTCTTGGAACGGCAATGCCCATAACTACCTATAAACTAGTTCAAAGTTTGTTTCAAGAAGGTTTTTTTGTAAATCCTGCGATTTATCCAGCAGTTCCAGTAAAAAATACAGGGATTCGCATCACGCTCTCGATGCACAATCAAAAAGAAGAAATAACAGAACTAGTAGAAGCAATGGAAAAATATTTGCCTATTGCACTTGAGGAAACCGCTAACACGCTGTATAAAATAAATCGCGCATTCAACAGGGATGAGACTAAATACATGCCTGAAAAACAAAGGAGTAAATCGTCATTAAAACTGCAGTATGAAACATCCATAAAGAAGATCAACAAAAGCATGTGGAATGAAATATTAGGTAAACAAAGTGCCTTCGACTGGGACGGTTTGAAATTTTTAGAAGATGCTTTTTCAAATCAAAGTAGTCCGGAGAATGACTGGGACTTTTATTATTATATAGTTAAGGATGAAGAAAACACACCTGTCTTAGCTACTTTTTTTACATTCGGACTCTGGAAAGACGACATGCTGGCGCCAGAATCAATATCGCTGCAATTGGAGGAAACAAGAAAACAAAATCCGGTGTACCTCACATCCAAAGTGCTGGCCATGGGATGTTTGTTTACTGAAGGAACCCATTGTTACAGAAACGAGTCCCATCCATTAGCGAAAGAAGCGATGGAACTTTTACTCAATCAAGTTGACACACTATACAACGACCTAGATGCAAACCTTTTAGTATTCAGAGATTTTGACCAAAATATAGAGTTAGACACTCTTTTCCATAACCATGGCTTTTTAAAAATCAACATGCCAGAAACAGCTAAAATTCAGAAATTAGAATGGGAATCTATACAGGAATTTGCAAATACACTCTCCTCTCGTTCCAGAAGGCATTTCTTTGAAGAGGTACTGCCGTTTGAAAAAGCTTTTGATATAGTAATAAAAGATAAATTAAATGCTGATGAAATGGACCACTGTTACCAACTTTATAAAAATGTAAAAAATAATAACCATGCTATCAATACTTTTACGTATCCTATAACGATCTTTAACAAAATGATAAATCATCCACACTGGGAGTTCATTCTTCTCTATTTATCCACTAAGGAAAGTGACGAAAATTATCAGGAAGTTGTGGGGGTAATGTTCTGTTACAAAAATAGCGATCAAACATACGTTCCTGCACTAATTGGGATGAATTATACCTACGCATCAAAATTCCAAATCTATAGACAGCTTTTATACCAGACTATTAAAAGAGCAAGAACAGCTAACTTTAAAAAAATTGACTTTGGCTTTTCAGCCACTTTCGAAAAGAAAAAGTTGGGCGCTACAATATATCCAAAAGTAGCTTACATCCAAGCAAGAGATAATTTTTCAATGGAATTAATGGGAACACTACAAAACGAAACTTTAAATTAATCTTCAATCAATAAAGCATCAGTAAATTCAGTTAATCAAGCAGATGTATAGTCGTCTAAACGCTAATGCATTAGAGTACATACAATAAATTATAGCGGCCTAATAGCTAGAATTTGTGATAAAAGCAACGTTTAGTTAAGATGTCGCAATCAGTATCGAGTGGCGTTATAGGCATAATTTAAGTAACATCCAATTACGAATAAACAACCATATTAAAATCTAGCCAAATCTAAAAAATATGAAGCCAAACAAACACCTCACAGGACTATTTGATCGCTTGATTGAAGACCAAACCATGCATCCCACCCACATCAGTCTTTACTTCAGCTTATTTCAGTACTGGAACATCAATCGCTTCCAAAATCCCATCAGCATCACCCGAGAAGAGATGATGCTAATTAGTAAAATTGGCTCAAGAGCTACCTATCACAAGTGCATGCGAGAGCTTAATGACAAAGGCTATATAAAATATGACCCTACATTTAATCCGTTCAAAGGCAGCTCAGTACAGTTATTCAACTTTTCAGAAATCGAGCCTCCTAAAAACAAAAAACAAACGCAAAAGATTTTGAATCAAAAAGAAGAAGACAAACTAGATCCTCTACTCTCAAGTGCTATATCGATCCCCAACAAGATCCTCAGTTCAACATGAGTCAACAGAACGAAACTCCAGAAATTTTACTCTAAACATTTCACAATCTAAAAACAATAAAAAATGGCAAAAATAATAGCACCCTTTGCAATCAAAGGCACGATAGACGACCTCAACTTCGTAGTAACTGCAGACGGAAATAATTATGCACGATCAAAACGGGAACAAGCCTTAACACCTCTCGAATTCAGCACCAATCCCATCTATGATCGTATTCGAAACCACGGCGCGGAATTTGGGCACTGCGCAAAAAAATCAGTTGTATTTCGTCAAGTGGCTGTACATTTCAACAACCTAGCTAAAGACGGCAGCTTTGCAGGAAGGGCAAATAAATTACTTTTCGACATTCTTCAAGAAGATACCAACCATGCACTAGGGAAAAGAACACTGGCAGAAGGTTTAAAAACCAATGAGGGCAAAGCGATCTTATTGTTTTTTGAGAGCAACAAATTAAGGCCCTTACGCCAAGTTCTTAAAATAAAGGAACTATGGCATCAGGAAAGTCAAACAGTAACACTGACTGACTTCATAGCAAGCGATCATTTGGATTGGCCCGCAGAAGCCACACAGGTACATTTGGCAATAGCCACCGCGAATTGGGACATTGACAATGAAAATTTTAACAGCTGCTACAGCGAGGCGGTCGTATTAAATAAAGAATCCGTAAAACAATCCCTAAAACTATCAACCACCAGACCAGAAGGCAATCATCTACAGCTAACATTTCTCTTTATCGGCTTTGCAAAACTAGAACGCAAAAAACACAAATTCCTCCACCGAAAAAACAACACCGCTACAATTATAGCATACCATACTCCATAACAAATCAAAATTCAGCGCACCAAGAAGCACAAACTAACAAAACAATATCCCACACAATAAAAACGTCCAATTTAGAACCGCCCTTAAATTAAAAACGAAAAAAAACAACGAAGTGGCAGCAGTCCGCGAGTTGAGCCTGAAAGGCGAACGGCTCGGGATTTCGATAGCGAAATCTATCCAATGATTTTTAGGATAAAACATCCTCATCAATTTCCTCTCCCCGCCCTTATAATTTTAAAGCTAAAAAATCACGGTAAGAATTTAAGCGTTGGCCGCAGGGAGTGGCCCCTGAGTCGAGTGTGAAACACGAGCGGCTGGGGTCACGATAGGAAAATACGTCCGATGGTTTTTGGTTTAAAATTATTCAGGCTTGATTTTTTGTTTCTTTTGTATCAAGACAAAAGAAAAGATCTGCTTGAAAATAAAAAAACAGCACTAAACCAATAAACGTTCAATTACAACCTCCTCACTCCGCCCTTAAATAAAAAGCATCGAAAAACAACATTTGAAATTAAAAGGAGGACTGCCAGTGGCAGTTAGCTAGCAGCAGTCCG
>CAXBGV010000168.1:0-6586 GCA_963975235.1 uncultured Flavobacterium sp.
TGAAGAGGCGAGTGGTACTAAATATGTGCCGCAGGAATTAATGGATCAATGGGCAATAAAAGATCCTGTTGAAAATTATAGAAAGTTTCTAAAAGAAAATAAAATATTAACAGACGAATTTGACGAAAGTTTGCGCTCCGAAATTAAGAAAGATATAGATGAAAGTTTGGCTATTGCTAATGCTGAGCCAGAGATAGAAGCTTCATTAAGTGAAGAATTATATGATGTGTACAAACCATATGTTTTTGAAGAAGTTAAGCCTACTAATGAAAAAGAGAAAATACGTTTTATAGATGCTATTTCAAGTAGTTTAAAACAATCAATGGAGCGTCATGATAACTTGGTTATTATGGGGCAAGACATTGCTGAATATGGTGGTGCGTTTAAAATCACCGATGGTTTTGTAGCACAATTTGGCAAAGAACGTGTTATTAATACACCTATTTGTGAGAGTGCTGTAGTTTCGGCTGGAATGGGATTATCGATCAACGGTTACAAAGCTATTGTCGAAATGCAGTTTGCTGATTTTGTCTCAACAGGATTTAATCCAATTGTCAATTTACTAGCTAAATCACACTATCGCTGGTTAGAAAAAGCCGATGTTGTGGTGCGTATGCCTTGCGGTGGAGGCACTCAAGCAGGGCCTTTTCATTCACAAACTAATGAAGCTTGGTTTACTAAAACTCCTGGACTAAAGGTCGTATATCCAGCATTTCCTTACGATGCCAAAGGGTTGTTGAATGCATCAATCAACGATCCCAATCCTGTGCTATTTTTTGAACATAAGCAATTGTATCGTTCAGTTTATCAAGAAGTTCCTTCGGATTATTACACCTTACCTATTGGCAAAGCAGCTTTATTGCGAGAAGGTACTGATGTTACCGTAATTTCGTTTGGAGCAGCGGTACATTGGACATTAGAAACCTTGGATCAAAACGCAACTATCTCCGCAGATGTACTGGATTTAAGAACTTTACAACCCTTAGATACCGAAGCTATTTTTAAATCGGTTAAGAAAACGGGAAGAGTCATTATTTATCAAGAAGATTCTCTATTTGGCGGTGTTGCCAGTGATATATCAGCAATGATTATGGAAGAATGCTTCAAATATTTAGACGCTCCCGTAATGCGTGTGGCAAGTTTAGATACGCCTATTCCGTTTACGAAAGCCTTAGAAGATCAGTATTTGCCGAAAGGCCGTTTTGAAAGTGTACTATTAGACCTGCTAGCGTACTAATAGCAATATTTAAAACAAAATTTTGAAAGTCGTGACGCTATGTTGCGACTTTTTGCTTGTTTAGAAGTACTTGTTTGCCGATTATTAAAACAGTTTTTTTATCTTTAAAAACTTAAAAAAATACCAATGAAAAAAATAGTTATCGCTCTTACGCTTTTTACCTTAATACTATCGTGTAATAAAAAAGCTGAAAAAGTAGTTGTAGTAGATTCTAATACCGCTTTTGAAAAATACAAAGAAGGTTTTGTTAAGGGTCTTTGGGAGATTTATCCTGATTGGGCGGCCAACCAAGGGTTTCACAAAGGTGATAGTATTTTGGTTGTTTCAGACTCTCTTTTCAAGAAAAAGCAACTTGATTTTGCTCATTCTCAGCTCGATTCTTTGCAGCGTTACCCCATAAAAAGCTTATCAGATAATAATATAATTGATTTTCATATTATCCAAAATCAACTTAAGAATGTGATTTTTAATATTGATAAATTAAAATCGAATGAATGGAATCCTGCTGAATACAATGTTAGTGGTGCTTTTGCTGAGATTTTAAATGGTAAATACGATGCTCTCGAAGTACGATTACGTAGTATAAACGCAAAATTAAACTCAGTTCCTGCTTATTATGAAGCAGCAAAAAAGAATATAAGAAATCCAACTCTTGAACACACAGCGCTAGCTATAGCCCAAAATTTAGGAGGTATAACGGTATTTGAGCAGGATTTAAATTCTGCTTTAAGCAAAAGTAAATTAGCTGCTACAGAAAAAATTGAAATCAGAAAAAAAGCAAAAATCGCAGTTATAGCAATCAAAGAATATACAAATTGGTTAAAAGCTTTAGAAAATACTACGCCACGCTCTTTTAGGTTAGGTAAAGAGTTGTACGATTCTAAATTTGATTTAGAGATTCAGTCTAGTTTTAGTGCAGATACTATCTATGCTAAAGCAGTTGCACATAAAACAGATTTACATCAAAAAATGTTTGTTCTGGCAGATAGTTTATGGGTAAAGTACATGAAAAAAGAAGCTAAGCCCACAGATAAGTTGGTATTGATTAAAAAAGTAATTGATAAAATCTCGCTACAACACACTACACCAGAAAAATTTCAGTCTGAAATAGAAAAGCAAATTCCAGAATTAGCTGCCTATGTAAAAGAAAAAGATTTACTATATGTTGATCCTGCAAAACCGCTTGTAGTTCGCAAAGAACCTGCGTATATGGCTGGTGTAGCAGGTGCTTCTATATCAGCTCCGGGGCCGTACGACAAGAATGCTAACACCTATTATAACGTAGGGAGTTTGAATGGATGGTCAGCAGAAAAAGCTGAAAGCTATCTAAGGGAATACAATAACTACGTGCTCCAAATTTTAAATATTCACGAAGCTATTCCTGGTCATTATACACAATTGGTTTACAGTAATCAATCTCCAAGTCTTATCAAAGCTATTTTTGGAAATGGCGCCATGATTGAAGGTTGGGCAGTTTACACGGAGAAAATGATGTTAGAGAGTGGGTATAAAAACTCACCCGAAATGTGGTTGATGTATTACAAATGGAATTTACGAACTACTTGTAACATGATTTTAGATTACAGTGTTCACACTAAAAACATGAGTAAGGATGCAGCTATGTCGTTATTGATTAATGAAGCTTTTCAGCAGCAAGCAGAGGCCGAAGGGAAGTGGACTCGCGTAAGTGTTTCACAAGTTCAGTTATGCTCGTACTATGCTGGGTATACTGAAATATATGATTTTAGAGAAATGCTTAAAAAAGAGCAAAAAGAAACATTTAACTTAAAACAGTTTCATGAAAAATTCCTTAGCTACGGTAGTGCTCCCGTCAAATACATAAAAGAATTAATGCTTCGAGAAATTAAAAGCAAAAAATAATGTAATTCAAAAGACCCAATTAGAAATGCTACTTGGGTCTTTTTTTTACTTAAAATTGTCCAAGTAACCAATAGATTATTACAAATAATATGATGGTACCAAAACATCCGCCACCTAGTTTTTTGGCACCCCAGCCAGCTAATATTGTTTTAAAGAATCCGTTCATGATAGAAAGTTTAGTTGTTTAATTGATTTATTGTTAAAAATAAATAAAATTGGTTTACCATGTATCAATACATTTAAATGTTGATATAAAATATGTTAATTTTGAAAGAAGTAAGTATCTTAAACTAAAAAAAACACTTAATATATCTTCTTATTTTAATTACTATGAGGTGATATCAAGAAGATTTATAGAATACTATTTTTTATAAATAGTTGTAAGTTGTAATTTTGGCGAAATTAATTAGATCAATAATGAAGCCTTTAAAAGAAAACTTACTTATAAAAGACGCTACCTTACATAAAGTTCAATTTGATACAGAATGGTTTTTTAACTTGGATGAAATAGCATTCTATATGAAAGAGGATTTATCCGAAGTAGAGTTTGTCTATTTGCCCATGATCATTGATGGAGAGGAAGAATATGTCAAATGTTGTTCGTTTGAAGATATTATTCGCGGAAGAAAAGAAATTATTTAAAAATAGAAAGGAGCTCTTTTATAAGCTCCTTTTTTATGCAATACTAGCGATTACTAATTTTTGCTTTTTCTTTACGAATATCACTAATTTTTCGGTTTTCAATTTTACTTTCCAGCCACGAAATGATGTCAAGATATAAAAACGCCCTTTTTTCATACGTATTATTATCGAGCTCAATAAAACGAGTTCTCATCTTGATAAATTCTTTTTTGATGTCACTAGGGTAAATTGAATTAAGATTTTTAAGGAACTTAATCATTTCTTTTTGAACAGCATGCAAATCATTCATTTTCAATAAAAACTTATAAGTGTTTTTCAACTGACTTTCTAAGTAATAATCCTTTCCTAATTCATAATGCGCAATAAGGCATAGCAATCGGGCGAAGCACATTAAATCTTCGCGCATACTAAGGTTTTTGTTATTAATTATTTTTTCAAGATACAGTATGCATTCCGCGTACTTTTCATTTCCGAAATAAATACTCGCAATTTTGTAGAAAAACATCATCTCATGATGCTCATCTAAATGATCATTATGTAGTTTCAGTTTATTTAAGATCTCAGGAATAAGGTATTCCGCCTCTGCAAAAGTACCTTCTAATATATGAAAGTTTAGCTTATTATTGTAAACATATAAGAACGAGAGCGACGCAATATTATCGTTAGTGGGAAAACGAGGATCGGCTATTGTTTCCTCTAAACGTAGTAAGTTTTCTTTAAATTTTGACATGTATTTTAGCATGTACAACGATTCTAGTAAATAATGATTTCCTTTTAAAAAGAAAACAGGATTTAAAAAAATCATATGCTGATTGTCGTAAAACAAAGTAACCCATTTGTATGCATATTTATAGCTCGATAAAAAGTCTTGCACTAAAAAACTGCGCCAAAGATTTGCATTGTAAAACCAATATTTTTCTCTAAAGCCAAATTTTGTTTCATCAAACTTAGCGATATGCTTATTAAAATAATTATCGATATACCTGTATTCTTCGTCACTTTTTACATAGCCAGTTTTAAGCATTATACCGTAAAGCTGCAAGGATAGATTAGATAATTTACTTGAAATCGTATTTTTATAATTCAATTCTTTAGCTTGAACTACTAATTCGTCTGCACGTCCTTGAATACTTCGAGTGATATATTGAGATTCAATGAGTTTTTCAAACTCAACGATTTCGTATGCCATCAACTTTTCGTCGTTTTCGAGAGCAATAATTTTAGTTTTATCAAGGAGCTTTAAACTTTGCTTGTAAAGTCCTTTATTATATAAAATAGTTGCAAAATCAATTTGTTCGCGTAGTTGATATCGAACATTTTGGCTGGGAATATTAAGTCTAATACTTACTAATATTTGCTTGTAAAGATATGATTTTAAGTTAGATAGTTGTACTTTTTTAATAACACCACTTTTCAAAATCAACTTCTCATCATATGTATCTGACTTGTCTAAAATAGTAAACAACTCAATGAATTTGGTATTTGAACTCGTCTCTAAGCGACTTGCAAAAATTTTAAATTGTCTTTTTTCAGATTTAGACAAAGATTTTATTAATACAAATAAAAAATCTTTTTGATGGTTAGCCATTGTAAAATAATATGATTTATAGTGCTGATTACCAAATAATTAACTAGTTAATGATTAACTTATAAGCAGTATATTTGGTTGAAATCTGTTTTATATTTGATGTTTGGAGATCTATTTTTGTTATGAAGATGTGAAATTACATTAAATAAATGAAAATGAATAGAGAGAAAGTTCAAATTTTTGATACCACTTTGAGAGATGGAGAACAAGTCCCGGGATGTAAATTAGATACAGACCAAAAACTGGTTATCGCAAAGCGATTAGATGAGATGGGGGTTGATATCATTGAAGCTGGATTCCCTGTTTCTAGTCCAGGTGATTTTTTGTCCGTTTCTGAAATAAGTAAAGTAGTAAAAAATGCTACTGTTTGCGGGCTAACACGAGCGGTGAAAAATGATATTGATGTTGCGGCTGCAGCTTTAAAATATGCTAAATATCCCCGTATTCATACTGGAATTGGAACATCAGATTCACATATTATACACAAATTAAATACAAATAAAGAAGATATTATAGAACGAGCCAAAGCTGCTGTAAAACATGCAAAATCATATGTAGAAGATGTCGAATTTTACGCTGAGGATGCAGGCCGTACAGATAATGAATTTTTAGCTCGAGTCTGTGAGGAAGTAATAAAATCAGGAGCAACTGTTTTAAATATTCCAGATACTACAGGCTATTGTTTACCAGAAGAATATGGAGCAAAAATAAAGTATTTGAGAGAGAATGTAAAAGGAATTGAAAATGTGATTTTATCCTGTCACTGTCACAATGATTTAGGAATGGCAACCGCAAATTCTATTTCAGGAGCAATCAATGGAGCGAGACAAATTGAATGTACGATAAATGGTATTGGAGAACGGGCAGGTAACACGGCATTAGAGGAGGTCGTGATGATTTTTAAGCAACATCCTTACTTAAATTTATATACAGATATAGATACCAAACAATTAAACGAAATGAGTCGTTTAGTTTCTGAAAGTATGGGAATGCTTGTTCAACCTAATAAAGCGATTGTGGGAGCGAATGCTTTTGCACATAGCTCAGGAATTCATCAAGATGGTGTAATTAAAAACAGAGCAACTTACGAAATCATGGATCCTTTAGAAGTAGGAGTAAATGAATCTTCGATTGTGTTAACAGCAAGAAGCGGTCGGGCAGCTTTAGCCTACAGAGCTAAAAAGGTAGGATACGAACTTACAAAAGTACAGCTAGACATTGTATATGTCGAGTTCTTA
>CAXBGV010000169.1:0-6515 GCA_963975235.1 uncultured Flavobacterium sp.
ATTTTGTCTAAGTCACGCTTGATTTCTGTAATGCGGTTTTCTTTCCAAGCCCAAATTTGAGGCGAAATGTAATAATGAGTTTTTATACCAATTTCCTTTGCCCATTTTGCAATGCGCATATTGAAACCAGGGTAGTCGATAAAAATAATGACATCTGGCTGAAATTTTATAATATCTGCTTTACAGATTTTAATATTACCAAGTATGGTTTTAAGGTTAAAAACTACTTCAATAAATCCCATAAAGGCTAACTCGCGATAATGTTTCACCAACGTCCCGCCAACGGATTCCATCAAATCTCCTCCCCAAAAACGGATATCTGCAGCACTGTCTTCTTGATACAAGGCTTTCATTAAATTCGAGCCATGCAAATCGCCTGAAGCTTCTCCAGCTATGATGTAGTATTTCATTATTAGGTTCTAAAAAGATTAAGAAGAATTGATATCAAAAATAGTTATTGCTCCTGAAGGAATCAAATAAATGAATAACTTTTTAAACGAAGATAGTAACGATGGCCATAATAATGACAGACAAAACTATACCACGAGCGACCATCTCTTTATTTAGCTTTAACAGAATGCCAAATACTATTAAATTCACGATAGATCCTAAAGTGATCAATTTTCCTAATGATCCTTGTGCTTTTAAAATGGCAACTCCTTCGCTGAACTTGAAGGTTGTAAATAAGTACAAATAAAGGTAGCAGCCAATAAAAGTTCCTGCGAAGCCCATGCAAGTGCCAAGTAATAAGTTTTTGTTATTCATTCCATTTCCAAGTGTTAAGCTGTTGAGTTGCGTGATGAGCTGTTAAATCAAACTGAACTGGTACTACTGAAATGTACCCGTTCGCGAGTGCCCACTCATCTGTATCTTGGCCGTTATCTTGATTTACAAATTCACCAGTTAACCAATAGTAATCTCTGCCTTGGGGTGTTTGTCTTTTGTCAAATTTTTCAACCCAAAGTGCTTTTGCTTGGCGGCATATCTTAATCCCTTTAATGTCTTCTTTTTGTAATTTGGGAAAGTTTACATTGAGTACTACATCCTTGGGTAAGGTGTTTTCTAATACTTCGAGGGTGATTTTTTTAATAAATGTTTTAATAGATTCAAAATCTGCATTCCACTCAAAATCTAATAATGAAAAACCTATAGCGGGAATTCCTTCAATACCAGCTTCTACTGCAGCACTCATTGTTCCAGAATAAATCACATTTATAGACGAATTTGAACCGTGATTTACTCCTGATACGCACAAGTCTGGTTTTCTATTTAGTATTTCATTTACAGCAATTTTCACACAGTCCACAGGTGTTCCTGAGCAACTGTACTCTGTAATTGTATCGCCTTCCTTTGAAATTTTATTAAGATACAAAGTGTTATTTATAGTGATAGCATGTCCCATTGCACTTTGTGGTTTGTCCGGAGCGACGACAACCACTTCGCCAATAGTCGACATTACATCTATTAGTGCTCGTATGCCAGGTGCTGAAATACCATCGTCGTTAGTAACTAATATTAAGGGTTTTATTTTTTTCATTGTATTTTAAGTAAAAATCATTTTTGAAAGATGAATTGTAACAAAGAAACTAAATATTATTAACTTGTTGAAGTATTGATAAAACAAAAAAACAATTTATTATCTTTAACAAAAATTTATGCGAGACCGGCCTCTAATGGGATAGTTTTTGATGTAACTTAGATTAAAAATTTTTGATGAATACTATTATTATCTATATGAAAAGAAATTATAAAATACTTCTTGCACTTGTTTTACTTTCAGTATCGCTGTTTGCATTCAAGATGAAATCTTCAAATGAAGTAGATCCTGACAAGGACAAGTTATTATTGGAATTATTGACTTTTGTTATTGAAAAAGGCCACTACAGCCCTGCTGCTATAGATGACAATTTCTCAAAGGGCATTTATAAAGATTATATCCAAGCTTTAGATCCATCTAAAAGATTCTTTTTGCAATCCGATATCGATGAATTTGCAAAGTATGAGCTGCAGCTAGATGATCAAATCATAAATAAGGATCTAACTTTCTTTAATTTGACCTTCGAAAGATTAATGAAAAGGATGGAGGAAAGTAAAGGAATTTACAAAGATATCTTGAGTAGTCCGTTTGATTATAAAGTCAATGAGAATTTCAATACAGATTATGAAAAAGCACCTTATGTAAAATCGAGATCAGAGTTAAAAGACAGATGGCGTAAACAACTAAAACTGTCTACATTGTCCTCTTTGACTGATCGTTTAAAGTTGCAAGAGAATAAAAGTAAGGGAATTGTAACAGAAACAGACAGTGAATCTGATTCAAAGTTAATGCAAGAAGGAAATCTTACAGACAATGCAGTGGCTGCAAAAAAAGAAGCTGCTGAACCAGTTAAGATAAAAACTTATGCTGAACTAGAAAAAGAAACTAGGGAAACTGCTAAAAAATCACTTGATGAATACTTTGGTTTCATGAATGATTTGGATAGAAACGATTGGTTTTCGGTTTATATTAATTCCATAACTGCTCGCTTCGACCCTCATACTAATTATTTTGCCCCTGAGGAAAAAGAACGTTTTGATGTAAGTATCAGTGGAAAACTGGAAGGTATTGGTGCTAGACTTCAGAAAAAGAATGATTATACTGAAATCTCAGAATTAATTTCTGGTGGTCCTGCATGGAGAGGTAAAGACCTTGAGGCTGGTGATTTAGTAATGAAAGTAGCGCAAGGAAATGCTCAAGCTGTTGATGTAGTTGGAATGCGTTTGGATGATGTAGTTAAAAAAATTAAAGGTCCGAAAGGATCAGAGGTTCGTTTAACAGTGAAAAAAGTTGATGGTACTATTAAAATTGTATCGATTATTCGCGACATTGTCGAAATCGAAGAGACCTATGCAAAAACTAGTATTGTTACAAGAAATGGCTTGAAGTATGGTGTTATCTATCTGCCAAAATTCTATATTGATTTTGAAAACAAAGACGGTAGAGATGCAGGTAAAGATGTTGCCTTAGAAGTAGAAAGACTTAAAAAAGAGCAAGTAGACGGTATCGTTTTGGATGTGCGCGATGATGGAGGAGGTTCTTTATCTACAGTAGTTGATATTGCTGGTTTGTTTATTGAACAAGGTCCTATTGTCCAAATTAAATCAGCAGGAAGAAAGAAGGAAGTGCTGTATGATCGTGACAAAAAGATCGAATACGATGGACCACTAGTTATTATGGTAAATAGCTTTTCAGCTTCAGCTTCTGAGATTTTGGCTGCAGCAATACAAGATTACAAGCGTGGTGTTATTATAGGAAGTAAACAAACCTATGGTAAAGGGACTGTTCAAAACGTGATCGATCTTAATCAGTTTGTACGTAATAATGAAGTGGGTGATTTAGGTGCCTTGAAGACTACTACGCAAAAATTTTACCGTATCAATGGTGGTTCTACGCAGTTAGAAGGTGTAAGTAGTGATGTTGTCATGCCAGATCGTTATGCTTATTTAAAAATGGGTGAGCGTGATGTAGAGAATGCTATGCCATGGGATAAAATTGATGCTGCTAATTATACGGTCTGGGATAAAACGGCTAACTTTAATAAAGCCATCGCGAATAGTAGAAGTAGAATTCAAAATAATGCACAATTTAAATTGATTGAAGAGAATGCTAAGTGGATTGATAATAGAAGTAAAGAAAACGACTATAGCCTAAATATTGATAAATTTAAAATGCAGCAGAGTATTATTGAAGAAGCAGCTAAAAAATACAAGCCTATTCTACAGTACAAAAATTCATTGCAGTTTACATCACTTCCATACGAAGTAGAACAAATGGCTAGCGACAAAGTCTTGAAAGAGAAGCGCGAAAGATGGCATGAAGGATTAGCTAAAGATGTATACGTTGAAGAAGCCTTGAATGTTTTAGATGACTTACAATCTAAAACAGTTGTCAAAAAAACGATGTCAACCAATTTAAAAAACGATAAAGTAGCTAAGTCCTAGTAAAATATCATATAATTATAATTATTTTTATTAAACGCTTCAGGATTTGTACTCTAATCTTGAAGCGTTTTTATTTGTTTATCTTGCCATGTTAAATGATTAAAATAAAGGATATGAAAGTAATAAAGTACAGTGTTGTTTTAATTAGTATAACTTTATGTGTATTCTCATGTAAAGAAGCTAATTCAGGTGATACTTATTATATAGAGGCCCAAAATCATACAGTTGATGAATCGGGTATTAAAAAACAAATTAATAGCAATGCTGACTTTGATTTTTTGCCAACCTCTACAACAAAGCAGGTGATTAATCATTCGTATTATTCTCTGTCTTATAAAGAGGAGAGTGAGCAGGCAGAATGGGTTGCTTACTTTTTAAAAAAAAGATATTTAAAAAATAGTAATTACAAAAGACCTTACTTTATTGAGGATAAATTAGTTTCTACTGGCTCTGCTGATTGGAGGAATTATAGAAAATCAGGTTATGATAAAGGCCATTTATGTCCAGCAGGAGATATGGAATTTGATTTGAAAGCGTATAATGAAACGTTTTTAACTTCAAACATAGCACCGCAAGATCATGGTTTTAACGGTGGTATTTGGAATCGGTTGGAGCAAAAGGTTCGTTATTGGGCAGAAAAGTACGATGGTGTATATGTGGTTACGGGCGGTGTTCTTAATTCGTCTTTAAAAACCATTGGATCTGAAGGTGTTGCAGTTCCAGATCATTTTTATAAAATTATTTTGGATGAATCAAATGGGAAGTATAAAATAATTGCATTTTTAATACCTAACAAGCCCAGTGATAAGCCGATATTTAATTTTGTTGTTCCAGTTGATACTATCGAAAAACTTACAGGTATAGACTTTTTTCCTGCATTGGAAGATAATAGCGAAAACAAGCTCGAAAAAGTGGCAGATGCTCAGCCTTGGTTTAGTAAAATGCAATAGGTGCGCTCGTTACCATTCATTGACTTTGTTTGCATCCATTTTTAGGAATATAAACAATAGGATAGTGAAACCCCACAATCCTGATCCTCCATAAGAGAAAAAAGGTAATGGTACCCCAATAGTAGGGAAGATTCCGATGACCATAGCTATGTTGACAAAAAAGTGTGTAAACAATACACCTGCGACGCAGTAGCCATATACACGGCTAAATTTTGTTTTTTGTCTTTCGGCTAGGTATATTACTCTTAAAAATAATGTTACAAATAAACCAATAACAACTACAGATCCAGCAAAACCCCACTCTTCGCCTACAGTGGTAAAAATGTAGTCGGTATGTTGCTCTGGGACAAAACCTCCTTTAGTTTGGGTCCCTTCTAGAAATCCTTTCCCAATCCATCCACCAGATCCAATTGCTATTTCTGATTGATTCGTATTATATCCAACCCCTTTTAAGTCTACTGTTTTACCCAGTAGTATGTTGAAACGATCTCTGTGGTGTTGTTTAAAGACGTTTTCGAACACATAATTTACAGATAGCACAAAACCAGATATAAGTGCAAAGAGGATGCCGCTAAGTACTAGGTTACGGTCTGCTAATCTCGATTTAAAATGAACTAGTGCTATAACTGCTAGCGCAATCAAAATCACGTATTGCGGTTGTAAAACTAGAGTGAGTACAAATAATGTGATAGCAATAAAACCGGTCCAAATACACCACGATGGTAATCCCTCGCGATACAGTACAATAAGAAATATACTGTAAATTAGCGCGCTTCCTGGGTCAGGTTGTGGCAAAATGAGTAATACAGGTAAAAACACAATTGCGAGAGCTTGTACTTGCCTGCTAACTTCTTTTAAATTTATTTGAGAATCACTTAAGTATTTTGCTAAAGCTAGTGCCGTGGCGGCTTTTGCAAATTCGGATGGTTGTATTGTAAAACTACCTATAGCGTACCAACAACGTTGTCCCGCAATGGTTTTTCCAAACAGGAATAAGCCTGCAAGTGTTAATAATGAAATACCAAAAATTATAGTAGCATATTTTTCATAGAATTTACCATCAACTGCAAGAAGGATAAAGATTAACGGAATAGTTAATACAATAAATACTAATTGCTTTTCATAAGTACCATCTGTTGATGACAATGAAGAGGAGTAAATGTTTATCCAACCCATTAATACCAGTAAGGAATAAATGATGACGCAACTCCAATCAATATTTTTCTTTATACTTTGATTTTTCATTTTAAATGAATCTCTTGTTAGTTCTTCTTTGTAGTATCGATTACGGTACTTCGTAAGGTTGTTGCTATTTTTTTGACGCTGTCTTTAGGTGTCGTTTCAATAGCGCTCGCTTCTTTCATTCCTCCTAATTTTGCGTAGCGATCCTTTAGACTTCGTTCTAAAATTCTTTTTTCAAGGTCAGTTCTTGTAATTTTGTTTCTTAGGTACTTTTCGATCATTAAGCTGGCAATAGGTCCTGCAATTGTCGCTCCGTACCCTCCGTTTTCTACCAAGATTGCTATGGCGATCTTAGGGTTGTCTTTAGGTGCAAAAGCAACAAATATTGAGTGATCTTCTAGC
>CAXBGV010000170.1:0-6506 GCA_963975235.1 uncultured Flavobacterium sp.
TTACAATTGTTTGATTGTGAATAATTTATAATAGATATAAAATTAGGTTTTTAGATAACATATTTCTAAAATAACGACCTCTTTTATTACTGAAAGTTTAATTATCGAGATGCATTACTTGTTTAGCTGTCTGTATCTGGCTGTAAGTGAAATAAAATTACGGTTTTAGTGATAAAAAGAAGAAAAGTAGGAAATTCTTGTTGCGGTTCTGTTATTTCGACCTAACGCGATTTACAATCATGGCAGTTGCTCCCCTATTCATGGTTACAAAAGTGCTGCATATGTGTCCTTTTTCGCTCCGATCTGCTTCATCAATAATTAATCGCTTCATTGTTGTGCTAAATTCAGAGGCATTTGCAATGGTACTGCAACCTTTTAAATTGACTAAGGCAGTAGCTTCGGCAAAATGAGAATAATTAGGTCCAATTACAATTGGAATCCCAAAAGTTGCAGGTTCTAAAATATTATGTACTCCAGGGTTTCCAAATCCGCCTCCTACATATGCTATATCTGCGTAGCTGTATATCTTTGTGAGTATGCCAATTGTGTCGATCAATAAAACATCATATTCTTCTAAGTTAATACTTGGATCTGCTATAAAATCAGAATATAAGACTGTCTTTTTTCGTAGGCTTTGTTGCAATTCTTTTATTTGATCTTGTTTGATGTTGTGCGGAGCAATAATGAATTTTAGTTCTTGTTGTGTATTGTTGATAAAATTAGCTAATACTGCTTCATCTTTTGGCCATGTGCTACCAGCTACAACGGTGGTTTTGTTCGTTACAAAATGAGCAATAAAGGCTAAGGAATTGTCTCGTTCTAATATAGCGCCTACACGATCAAAGCGGGTATCGCCAGAAATAGTAACATTATTTTTCCCTAACTTTTGTAGTAAGACCTTCGATTTTTCGTTTTGAACAAAGAAGTAAGTAAAGGCATTAAGTGCTGTTCTATAAAAACCGCCATACCACTTAAAAAACAGTTGTTTTTCTCTAAAGATGCCAGAAATTAGATATGTAGGTATCTGCTGTTTATTTAATTCATTTAAATAATTTGGCCAAAATTCATATTTAATAAAAAATGCCATTTCAGGATGTACTAATTGTATAAACTTGGCTGCATTTGATCTCGTGTCAAGCGGAAGGTAAACTGTTACATCAGCAACAGTGTTGTTTTTCCGTACCTCATAACCAGAAGGAGAAAAAAAACTAACAATTATTTTATGAGATGGGTAGTATTCCTTAATTTTCTCAATCACAGGAAGTCCTTGTTCATACTCACCTAATGATGCAGCGTGGAACCAAATAGTTCTGTCTGATGCTTTTATTTTTTGTATGAGAATTGACATCACAACTTTTCTACCTTCTACAAAAAGTTTTATTTTGGGTACAAACATCGCGATAATTGGCAGCAGTGATTGCGCAAGTGTGATGACAATATTATATAGAAAATGCATAAGGGATTTTTTATTTTGCTAAAATACTGTTTCTTTTGTTTATCGTTTAAATCTTAGCGGTTAAATTGCTATTTTTGCAACAAGAAGTGTCTGTGAAAGCGCTGATTGACGATTTCGTATAAAATTTAAATTTCTACTTTGTTTTTTGAAGTTTTAGCACGAACGTTCAAGCCTACTTTTTAGATTAAAAAGATACTTTGGCTAAAATTAATTAGAGATGAAAAAAATACAAATGGTTGACCTTAAAAGTCAATACGATAAAATTGCGACTACAGTAAATGCTTCAATACAAGAAGTTCTAGACACTAACACCTATATCAATGGACCGCAAGTACAACAGTTTCAAAAATCATTGGAGGAATATTTAGATGTAAAACATGTTATTCCTTGTGCTAACGGAACCGATGCTTTGCAAATTGCAATGATGGGATTGGATTTGAAACCTGGTGATGAGGTGATTACTGCTGATTTTACTTTTGCTGCAACGGTAGAGGTTATTGCGTTGTTACAATTGACACCTGTTCTTGTTGATGTCGATTTATACAATATGAACATTTCTATAGCGCGAATAAAAGCCGCGATAACTCCTAAAACAAAGGCCATCGTGCCAGTTCACTTGTTTGGACGTGCTGCAAATATGGAAGCTATTATGGCTTTAGCCAAAGAACATAATTTATATGTTATTGAAGACAACGCACAAGCAATAGGCGCAAATTGTAAATTCTCTAACGGAAATAAAAAGAAAGCTGGTACCATAGGACATGTAGGTGCTACATCGTTTTTCCCGTCTAAAAATTTAGGTTGTTACGGTGATGGTGGTGCAATTTTTACAAATGATGATGCATTAGCACACAAGCTGCGCGGAATAGTAAATCACGGAATGTACGAACGCTACCATCATGATGTAGTGGGCGTTAATTCGCGTTTGGATAGCATACAAGCAGCAGTTTTAAATGCAAAATTGCCTTTATTAGATTTGTATAACAAAGCAAGGCAAGATTCTGCCAGAAAATATTCAGCGGCTTTTGATGGCCACAAAAGTATTATCGCTCCGCAAATTTGTGATATTTGCGATTGTCATGTTTTTCACCAATATACTTTGCGAATCATTGATGCTGATAGAAACGGCTTGATGCAGCATTTATTGGATAAGGGAATTCCATGTGCTATTTATTATCCAATTCCGTTGCATTCCCAAAAAGCATATTTAGATGAAAGATATAAGGAGGAGGATTTCCCAGTTACCAATCAGTTAGTTACTGAAGTGCTGTCCTTGCCAATGCATACAGAATTAGATGACGAACAAATAAAATTCATCACTACTTCTGTTTTAGAATTTTTAGATAAATAAGTCAAAAAGGCACGGTATTTCCTGCCTTTTGACTGATATAAATTAGGAGTGAGTTCTCATTCAAGAAATAAATAGCAAATGAAAATACTAGTAACAGGAGGTTTAGGTTTTATAGGTTCGCATACTGTTGTCGAATTACAAAATCAAGGTTTTGAAGTTGTAATAATCGATGATTTATCTAATACTTCATTAGCCGTTTTAGAGGGAATTGAACAAATTACTGGTAAGGTGCCTGCTTTTGAAAAATTAGATTTACGTGAAAAAGCAAAAGTACAAGACTTTTTTAATAGGCACCGTGATATTTCAGGTGTGATTCATTTCGCTGCATCAAAAGCAGTTGGTGAAAGTGTTGGGAATCCGTTGTTGTATTATGAGAATAACATTAATACGTTGGTCTATCTATTACAAGAACTACAGAAAAAGGAGGAAGCCCATTTCATCTTTAGTTCTTCTTGCACTGTTTATGGTCAAGCCGAAACAATGCCAATAACTGAAAATGCGCCAATACAAACAGCAATGTCCCCCTATGGAAATACAAAGCAAATAGGAGAGGAAATCATTACAGATACTGCTAAGGTTACAAATATTAATGCTATTTTATTGCGATATTTTAACCCGATAGGATCACATCCTTCAGCTGAGATAGGAGAGTTGCCATTAGGAGTGCCTCAAAACCTTGTACCGTTTATCACACAAACGGGTATGGGGTTACGAAAAGAACTATCAGTATATGGTGATGATTATCCTACAGCAGATGGTACAGCTGTTCGCGACTATATACACGTTGTCGATTTGGCAAAAGCCCATGTAATTGCTTTAAAACGTTTGTTAGATAAAAATAATCTAGAAAAAGTAGAAACTTTTAATTTAGGAACAGGTAAAGGAAGTTCTGTTTTAGAAGTTATTAAGGCTTTTGAGAAGGTAAGTGGACAAAAACTGCCTTATAAAATAGTGGCACGTAGAGAAGGAGATGTTACTTCGGCTTATGCCAATACCTATATGGCAAATAATGTGTTAGGCTGGAAAGCCGAATCCTCCCTGGAGGAAGCACTAGACAGTGCCTGGAAATGGGAACAGAAAATTAGGAAATAAAAAAAAGACTGTCGATTGACAGTCTTTTTTTTGATTATTTTTTAACCTCTTCTTTCATTTCGTCTGCTTTTTGATCCATTCTTGCAGCTCCTTCTTTCATTTTAGTACTAATTTTTGATTTGGTAGAATCAATTGCAGTACCAACTTTAACTGCTGCTGTATCTACAGCTTGATCTATTTCATTGCCTATTGCATCCTTAGCTTCTCCTACTTTGTCCTTTGTTTCTTGCTTACAAGATACTATCGTTAACGTAGCAACGATAGCTAATCCTAAAATTGTTTTTTTCATTTTTATATTTTTTAATAGTGCTAGTTTGTTTTTTCTGATTTAAAGATAATCAAAAAATCCCCACAAAATTTTAGTTTGTGAGGATTCCAAAGCGTTTTATACTAAAGTTGCTAAGCGTTTGCTGTAGGAGCTTCTTTGTCAATTTTTCCAATTAATCCTGCCAAGACTTTCCCTGGACCAACTTCTGTAAACAAAGTTGCACCATCGGCAATCATCTGTTGTACTGATTGTGTCCATTTTACAGGAGCTGTCAATTGTATAATTAAGTTTTTCTTGATCTCGTTTGCGTCAGCTATTGCAGTCGCAGTTACATTTTGGTAAACAGGGCAAATAGGATTAGAAAATGTAGTTGCTTCAATGGCAGCTGCTAGTTCTTCACGAGCAGGCTCCATCATAGGTGAGTGAAAAGCACCTCCAACTGGCAACAACAAAGCACGTTTTGCACCAGCCTCTTTCATAGCTACACATGCCGCTTCAACAGCAGCTGTCTCGCCTGAAATTACTAATTGTCCCGGGCAGTTGTAGTTGGCAGCAACGACAATACCATCAATGGACGCGCAAACTTCTTCGACCACATTATCAGCAAGTCCTAAAACAGCTGCCATTGTTGATGGTTTGATTTCACATGCTTTTTGCATGGCAATTGCACGTTGCGATACTAATTTCAACCCGTCTTCAAATGACAAAGCACCATTTGCAACTAAAGCCGAAAATTCTCCTAAAGAGTGACCTGCCACCATTTCTGGTTTAAAATCATCACCTAAAGTTTTAGCTAATATAACCGAATGTAAAAAAACAGCTGGTTGCGTAACCTTCGTTTCTTTTAATTCCTCAGCAGTGCCCTCAAACATAATGTCTGTGATTCTAAAGCCTAATATTTCGTTTGCTTTCTCGAATAATTCCTTTGCTAAAGGAGAATTTTCATATAAATCTTTCCCCATTCCTGTGAACTGTGCGCCTTGACCTGGAAATACGTATGCTTTCATATTTTAAATTTAAAAGTTGAATGGCTTTAATTCGCTAAAATTAAACCAAGTGCAAAAATACTATTTTTTTTAATAAACAACCTATCAAGAATTAGGAGCAGGAATATTAGTGTTCCTAGCACTTCCTGTCCCGCTTTTGCCTGTATCTCTTCACTTCGTTGCGAGGATGCCGGCTCAATCGGGGCTAAAACTCAGGTGTGATCCTTGTAAAACTATTTGCGTGGTCTAAGTTTTGAGACATTTGGTTCCTCCTAATTTAGGTTGAGGCAGGTATAAATGCTGTAACAAAAACAGGATTTACATACTAATACTATAAAATGAATTGTGTTATGAAAAATAGTGTATCTATTGTCTTTTTTCTATTTGTTACGTTTTTACTGTTCTATATTGGGATGCCTACTATTAATTATGGTTTTACGGGTTTGCCTTTTGCACTCTTAGTTTTAACTTTTTTATGGGTCATACTTTCAACTGGTCTAAAAATGTCAGCAGACAAAAAACAGGTGCAAGTTGCAGCCAAGCCTAAGCGTTTTTTGTTCATCATTATAGCTGTCTTACTAGGGTACATGATTGTTACGCCACTACTCACAAGTTTACCACTATTTAGAGCTAGTGCTTACCAAACCTTAATTGGAAAAGTAGAAAACGGCAAAAAAATTTCAAACCATATCGCGCCTATTTCAATCGATAAAATCAGGGTAGTCGATGAGGACCTAGCACATCTTTTAGGAGAAAAAATATTAGGGTCGCAACCGGCATTAGGTAGTCAAGTAGAACTAGGACAATTTTCTATTCAAAAAGTAAACAATGACTTGTATTGGGTAGCGCCTTTATTGCACTCTGGTTTTTTTAAATGGATAAATAATCAAGAAGGAACAGCAGGTTATGTGATGGTATCTGCAACAAATGAAAGAGATGTAAAACTAGTTCAAAATAGTAACGGGAAACCTATTAAGATCAAATACCAGTCTGGAGCTTATTTTCAATCAGAGATCGAGAGACATCTTTATTTTAGTGGATACAGTACGGTTGGACTAACCGATTTTAGTTTTGAAATTGACGACAGCGGAATGCCTTTTTGGGTTGTTAGTAAATATAAAAAAGAAATAGGTTTTAGTGGAAACGAAGCAACAGGCGTTGTTCTAGTCGATGCACAAACTGGAGCTATAAAAGAGTACTCGATCTCGAAAACACCTCAATGGGTAGATCGTATTCAACCTATCAACTTTATAGAAGAACAACTCAACGATTGGGGAGAATATGTGCACGGTTATTGGAATTTTTCTAATGCTAATAAACTTCAAATCACCGAGGGTTTAACCTTAGTTTACG
>CAXBGV010000171.1:0-6490 GCA_963975235.1 uncultured Flavobacterium sp.
TTAAACGTAGCCTTTCACAAATAATTTCTACACAGTTTGTGGTTTTATATGACGTTCTCGCATATGATAAGTAGCGGATTTGCGCACTAACCTTTCAGCTTAGAACGGACCTTTATTTTATGCCTCTATTCTCTTTTAAGCACTTATTCCTCTATTTTTTATATGCATTGTTAGTGGCAGGATTTCTTCTAATAGGTTTTAATTTTCAAGTCTCTAAAATATCCTTCTGTTCCCACTTCGATCCATAATCCAATACCTCCTGAATTTTCATCTCCAAGTTTTAAATCATTCACGATTAATGAAGGTTCTTGATTGTCATTCAAAAATAATTCTGCCTGTGATCCGATTACCACAAGCTTCAATTTTATCCATTCATTAACTCCCATATCCCCATATGATTCAAATTCCCCGGGCGATTCATTTCTTAATCGGTCAAATTTGTAATCAGGGTATGAAAAATATTGTATAGCATGATTACGGCGTATTTGCTGTTCTGCTCTTCCGTTTGATGGTCGTATGTATATTGATTCAAATTTTGAGTTGTCTTCATTAATCCTAAAGGCAATCCCTATAAATCCTCTGGCAAAATCTGTTGCCGTTGGCAATAATTTACTAAGGACTTTTACTTCAATTTCTCCATCCTTAAAATCGGTTCCTTTAATTTTTACAAAAGTAGGTTCATTAAACTCCATAACCGAGTGGTCCTTTATAACTTCGATTACATCTATGTTGTCTATTTTCTTTATTGAATAAGACACTTTATTAGGTGTTAAATTTGATTCTTCAAATGGGATATTGCTCTCAGAGGGAATATCAATAAACGGGGAGATACTTGCCCAAGCAGCTTCAAAATTCTCTAAAAAACATCCATGTCCCGTATCGGGTATGATGCTGATTTGATGTTGCGGTATAAATCTGGCGGCACTCACAACACGTTCCACGGGATTACCATCATCTTTATCTCCGGCCATAACTAAAACGGGACATTTTATGGTACTTAATAAATCTTTGCTAACCGTAACATTATTATAGCAATTTGCCACTTGAGTGAATAAATCTTCTATCCGATGGGGTTCTGGCATAAGTTTTAACTGCTGATCCCAATAAGGTTTGTCCATTTCCATTGCTTGTTGCGATGTAAATTTGAATTCTCTTAATCCTGGACGTACTTCACCAGCACCAATTACAATCATTTTTTTTACTCTTTCGGGATACATAGCTGCTAATTGATATGCTGAATACCCGCCATCGCTAAAGCCAATTACTATTACACTATCTTTAGTTACAGCATTGATAACAGCTATTGCATCATTGGCTCTTTGTTCAAGTGTCAGCGGTTCTACACCCAATTCAGATTTGCCATGACCACGAGTTGAAATTGCTATGACTTGATAATCATGCTTCAATTTGTCAATAAAATCAGTCATTTCAATGGTCGATCCAAATAATCCTCCATGCAGTAACACAATAGGTTGACCCTCTCCATATACTTCATAATACAATTTGGCATCATTTGTTTGTGCATAATGCCCCTCATTTGGGTTATTTCCATAAGGGGTTTTATAAACTACGTTT
Source organism: uncultured Flavobacterium sp. (assembly GCA_963975235.1). Taxonomy (GTDB): domain Bacteria; phylum Bacteroidota; class Bacteroidia; order Flavobacteriales; family Flavobacteriaceae; genus Flavobacterium. Next base: position 1,576 of record CAXBGV010000171.1, read on the forward strand.
GGAGGTTGAAACGCCCTTCTTAAATTTTGTTGCCCGTAAATATTTGAGTAGGGCAAAAACAATAACATGGAAAAATATAGAACTTTAGCCAGGTTAAAGTTTTTGGTGCTTGTGTTTTTATCTTTAAGTATCATTTATTCTTGAATAGTGTTTTTTAGCTTATCGCTACGTTCTCGCGCCTTGCGCAGTTTACGACTTTCGAAGACGAGTGTTTTCCGTTAAAGATAAAATTTCTTGCGAAATGTAAACGTGAATTTACCACAAAATTCGCAATCTTGCCAAACGGCTGTTAGGTGTAGACTTTTATTTCAGTTTCAATTTCATCAATATGTCGATCTGCTCATCATTTCCCAGTTTGAAAATATGTTTGTCAAAAACTGCAAAGCCGTTTTTTTCATAAAATCTTATTGCTCTTGGATTTTGTTCCCATACTCCCAACCAAACATATTCGGAACCTCTCTGTTCAGCAACTTCGATTGCTTTATTATATAGTAATTGACCAACATTTTTTCCATGAAATTCTTTTGAAACATAGATTCTCTCAATTTCAAGTGATTTATTGTCTTTCAATTCAGTTTGGGATTCTCCATAATTGACTTTTAGATAAGCTATTACTTCATTATCAATCTTTGCAAAGTAAAACTCAGAATTTTCATTTTTTACTTCTCTTGTCAATTTTTCGAGTGAGAAACCTTCTTCTAAATAAGATTTCATGTTTTCCTCGGAATTTGAATCTACAAATGTTTCTTGGAAAGTTTGCTGCCCAATTCTTTGTAATTCCGTTATATCGCTTATCGTTATTTTTATAATTTCTATTGGATTCATTTTAAATTGTTTTTTAATCGTTATTTTCTATATTCCCTTCATAGTTTAGCCAATCGTTATTTTCTTTGGCACCTAATCTTTCGTAAAAAATTTTACCACCTTCGTTCCAAGGAGCAACTGTCCATTTTATTACTTCACAATCATTTTTTATTGCTTCTTCTTTTAGAAAAAAACATTAGTTTTTCACCAATTTTCTGGCCCCTATAATTTTCATTCACATACAGTTCTTTCATATAAATTGCAGATCTGTTTTGTGCTGTAAACGGTAAAAAATAGAACACCAAAATTCCCGCAATTTCAGCGTTGAAGGCAGCAACAATACAATGAAAGTCCGGTGGATTTTTACGAAAACCACTTTCTTTCACTATTTCAGGGGGTAATTGCAAAACTGTTAATGTCTTTTTCAAAAACAGCTAATTCTTTCATTAGTTTCCAGATTTTTCCACTTTCTTTTTCTTCAGCCTTTCTTATTGTTACATCCATATCTTTTCAATTTTTGTCAAAGTTCTGAATATGACGCGAGGAAAAATTATACAAATGATAAATAATGGACGCTATTTTATATTTGTTCTAATACGGCTTAAGCTTACTTGTGTTATTCCTAAATATGAAGCGATGTATCCTAGTTGGATTCTTTGAATTAAATTTGGATAATTTTTTAAAAGTTCGTTATATCGGTCTGTTGCAGTCCCGAGTTGTCTTGAAATATGCCTTTCTTCAGCTTTAATAAGTTCTTGTTCGGCGAACTTTCTGCCCCAGTTTGCAATTTCTATATTTTTATTGAAAAGATTTTGGAGTTTGTCGGTGTTTAGCTCGTAAAGCTCACAATCTTCCAACAGTTCAATATTTTCATATCCTTTTTGATTAGCAATGTAGCTTTTCAAGGAAGCAATTGTATCTCCTTCTTTTCCAAACGAAAAGGTAATTTCGTTGTCATTAATTGTAGAAAAGGTTCGAGCAATACCTTTTTTGATGAAATAGATGTTTTTCTCAACCTTATTTGCGCGTATTATAATGTGGTGTTTTGGAAAACTTACTTCAATAATATTTTCTTTGAGCGCAAGTTTTGATTTGGCTGAAAGTGGATATATTTTATCAAGTATTTGATCGATTTTCATTTTGTTGACAAGGTTAGTTTTAAGGTTACAGTTAACGATTTCGGGCTTGGCGAAGGTGGCGATTTTCACCAGAAATGGTGATGCGAAGAACTATACTTTGATTAACCACAAAACTGTCTGCGGAGCACTGAACCGCCAGTTTTGCCAAACCCATGTTAGCAGTTGTTGCATTCTCTACAGTCATTTATTTAATGTCCACTTTTAAACGTAGTATGAAATGTTGACCCTTTGCCCAAACTGCTTTCGATGTCAATCTGTCCTCCGTTTAGTTTCATGAACTCGTAACTCAACATAAGACCCAACCCAGTACCCTTTTCTCCATCTGTCCCATTGGTGCTTTGTATTCTACTAATAGAGAATAATTTTCTTTTAATTTCATCAGAAATCCCTACTCCGCTGTCTGAAACGGATATTTTAACTAGTCCGTCTGCTAATGATTTAGCCGTCAAACTTACAAAACCGTTTTTATGAGTGAACTTAGTAGCATTGTTCACAAGATTTCTAATTACGAATTCTATTTGATTTTTGTCACCAATTATGGTAAGAGAGTCGTCAACAGAGAAACTTACATTTATTTCTTTTTCTAATGCTACCTTTTGATAAACGTCAAATATGTTTGAGGTAATGTCTTTAATTTTTATTATCTCTTCATTGAATTGGGAGTCCCCCATTTGTAACATCACCCAAGTGATTAGATTGTCGGCCATTTTAATTGTACTGTCAACTGAGTAGCTAAGTTGCTTGCTCATAGTCAAAATCTCGTCCTTGTTAAGACTGTCAAAATGGTCAATTAACAAATTTGAGAACGACTTCAAAGAAATAAGAGGGCTTTTTAAGTCATGAGCTACAATACTAAAAAATTTATCCTTAGTAGCATTTAGTTTTTCTAGTTGATGACTTTGTTCTGCAATTACTTGATTATTGCTTGTTAGGGCTGCATTTACTTTTGAAAGTTGCGTCAACAATTCCTCAGATTTTCTTTTAGCGTTTATTAATTCCATCTCGTACTGCTTACGCTGTGTGATGTCTAGGACAATAAATTGAATATAATTGCGCTGCTTCTCATTGGCACTTTGCTTAATTGCATTGATAAGCACTGGAAAGCGAGTTTCATCCTTTCTAATAAAATCAAAACTAATTTGACTGACCTCTCCATGCATATGCAGCAAGGGAGCAAAATGCGTTTCGTAGTAAATTTTACCTCCTATGGAAAGAAAGTCTTCGAATCTTTTATTTTCAATGATTTCTTCGCGAGAATAACCAGTGAATGCCAAGAAAGTATCATTCACATCTATCAGGGTGCCATCCTCCATGGTATATAAATAGCCACAAGGTGCATGATTATATAAGGTTTTGAAATCTAATTCCATACATTATTTGTTATCTAGTACTTAAGAATTTCTTCATGCTCTGAATGGTTTCTTCCGGTTCGCTCAAGTGTGGACAATGTCCTTTTGCTTTCAGCAGGGTTAATTGACTGCCTTTAATGTGTTGTTGTACATAGGTACCCACATGTAGAGGTGCTATCACATCTGACGAACACTGAAGTGTTAGGGTAGGTACTATTACCTTTTCTAAATCCGCTCGATTATCTCCTAAAAAAGTTACGCGGGCAAAATGTTTAGCAATTTCGGGGTTATTGCGGCAAAAACTATTTTTTAATTCTTGTTCTAATGCTGGCCGCTCAGGATTTCCCATAATCACAGGGGTAATGGCACTCGACCATCCAAGGTAATTAGAATCGAGGGCTTCCATCAATTCATCTATACTTTCCTTCGAAAACCCCCCATTATAAGAATGGTCGCTAATATACCGGGGAGAGGGGCCAATCATGATGATGCAATCAAATGCAACAGGATTTTGTATGGAGGCTAGTGCACCAATTATGGCACTTACAGAATGTCCGACCAACACGACATCTTTTAAGCATAGTTCCTCAATAAGATCAAGAAGATCGTCTGCGTGCGCTTGGAGGGTATTGTATTTGTCAAAATCATAGGCATTAAGATCAGATTGGCCTGAACCCACCAAATCAATAAGCACAATTTTGTAAGAAGTTGCAAATGCAGGGGTAATAAATCGCCACATGTTTTGGTCACAACCATAACCGTGAACGAATAGCATTGTCTTTTCTCCTTCCCCTAGAATCTGGGCATTATGTTTTTTCTGTGATTTTGTCATAAAGCAAGCGTTTAATATTGAAAACAAGTATTCTTTAGACTTCTCCCATGTCTTGACCTATTGACTTGCTGAAGAGGATAAGTATAAAAAATATAGTTTGGCTTACTTTCATTTACTCAAGTTCGATAGTTTTTAGTCCGTCCTGCAATAACCGCTAACGTTTTGCCGTTTGGCGAGGTTACGAACTTCGTAACCGTTTATTTTCCGTTAAAGATATAATTTCTTGCGAAACGTAAACGTTAATTTACCAGAAAATTCGCAATCTTGCAAAACCGCTGTTAGAAGCAGGTTTATGTTTTTTTGAATGAAGGAAAATAGATATCAATAATAATAATACTTCCAATTATTAAATTCGTCAATATGAAAAATATATCATTATTTTCAAAAGCAAAGAATTCTTTTGTATTATGCGAAATTATAATGTAGATAAAATATATAATAGCAAGTGTCATATTTGAGAATCCAGCAAAGATGTAAAAGAAATTATCTTTAAACTTTTCCGCGTTTTTTTTTTTCGTAAACTCGTAAATCTTAAAATTATATTTAAAGCCGCTATTCCAATGGTGAAAATTGCAGCGCTAAAGAAATCAAACATCAAAGTCAATCCTGGCATAAAAGACTTATCTCCATAATAATCAAAGAAAAGATAAACGCACCAAATCGTTGATATTAAAAAAGTGATGGCTATATTTTTATAATGTAATTTCGTCATTTTTGGTAACTTGCTGCCAACGTTATGCCACTCTGAGATGGCTGGAAGTTCGTAACCGCTCAATTTTCGGCTTAACGAA
>CAXBGV010000172.1:0-6480 GCA_963975235.1 uncultured Flavobacterium sp.
TGAGGCGCTAGAGCAATTAATGGACAAATTCCCTAAACTACTTCTACTTTCAGATGAAGTATACGAATACATTACTTTCGAAGAAAAGCATATTTCAGCCCACAGCAGAGCGAAACTAATCAACAGATGCATAACTGTATCGTCGTTTGGAAAATCATTTCATATTACAGGCTGGAAAATTGGGTACCTAGCAGCGCCAGAATATTTAATGAAAGAAATCAAAAAAGTACACCAATTTTTGGTTTTTAGTGTTAATAGTATTTGTCAAGTTGCCATAAGTGAATACCTCGATATAGTATCTATTGATGAAATTTGTAGTTTCTATCAAGAAAAAAGAGACTATTTTCGATCCCTTTTGGCAAATAGTAGGTTTAAATTGCTCCCGTGCGAAGGAACGTATTTTCAAGTTGTCTCCTACGAATCCATATCAAAAGAGGCTGACGTTGCTTTTTGCAAACGACTAATTATCGAACACGGCGTAGCGGCTATTCCTATTTCAACCTTTTATGAAAACGGGAAAGACCTACATTTGATTCGTTTTTGCTTTGCAAAAAATAATGCAACTTTGGAATCAGCGGCAAGTAGATTATGCAAAATTTAAAAATGATTTGAAATTTATTATGCATGCATAGTATAAATTTAACTATATTTACAATAAAAAATTATGAGTTATACAGATAAAATGTTAAGGGACGATGCTTTACAAGGTAAAGTAATTGTAGTTACCGGTGGTGGTAGTGGTTTAGGAAAAGCAATGACTAAATATTTCTTAGAGTTAGGCGCGAAAGTAGCTATTACCTCAAGAGATTTAGAAAAACTTAAAAATACTGCTGCAGAACTAGAGTCAGAAACAGGCGGAACATGCCTTCCTTTGCAATGTGACGTACGTCATTATGAAGAAGTAGAAAACATGTTACAAGCTGTTTTGAAAACTTTTGGTCATGTAGACGTTTTACTAAATAATGCTGCCGGAAATTTTATTTCACCAACGGAGCGTTTGTCTGCAAATGCATTTGATACTGTGATTGATATTGTTTTAAAAGGAACTAAAAACTGCACACTAGCCTTTGGGAAACATTGGATAGATACTAAACAAACTTCATCAACTGTACTAAATATCGTTACCACCTATGCTTGGACAGGGTCGGCTTATGTTGTACCTAGCGCCACTGCAAAAGCTGGCGTATTAGCAATGACAAGAAGTTTAGCAGTAGAGTGGGCAAAATACGGAATTCGTACTAATGCAATTGCACCAGGACCATTCCCTACTAAAGGAGCTTGGGACCGATTGCTTCCAGGAGATCTTGCTGAAAAATTTGATATGGCAAAAAAAGTGCCTTTAAAACGTGTTGGAGATCATCAAGAGCTTGCTAACTTAGCTGCCTATTTAGTGTCTGATTTTTCAGCTTATGTAAATGGTGAAGTTGTTGTTATAGATGGTGGCGAGTGGCTTAAAGGTGCTGGACAATTCAACCTGCTAGAAGCAATTCCCGAAGAGTTATGGGATCAGCTAGAAATGATGATTAAAGCTAAAAAGAATAAATAAAGATAAAAAAGAGAGTGTTTAATTACGAAAAACACTCTCTTTTTTTATTGTATTCAGCGAGAGCAAGGTTAATTTCGCTCATTAACAACCCGCTTCCGCCGCCGTAATGTTGTACCACAACAGCTTTGGTATTTACTTTGGTAAAAAAAGCTCGCAAAGCGACTTCACATTCGCTACTAATTCCTGCCCCTAACAACACTACTTCGACAGCATTTGCTTCAAAAATCAATTTTGCTTCGGCATCAGTAGCTGCACCCATCGCCAACCAATCTTTATTAGCATTTATTAGTCGGACTACGGTATTTAGAATTTCTACATTTCTCCCAATATATAAGATGGTATTCTTTTTCATATCCTTGTTCCTACGTTTATGTTAACGACTAATAGCTGTACAAAATTACATTTACACTACTCACAAGCGCATTGGCACTTCCATCAATAAAATTTCTGCATCAGCAGAGTTTGCGATGATAGCAAAAGAATCAGTATTCGAAATCCCTAAACCGTCACGTGTATCGATGATGATTCCACCCACAGTAAAACTTCCTTTGAGTACAAAAGCATATACCCCATTGCCTTCCTTCTTAATTGAATAGTTAGTTTTAAAATCGGTATCAAATGTTCCCATATGAAACCAAGCATCTTGATAAATCCAAACACCTTCATCTTCTACATTTGGAGATAAAATTTGTTGTAGCTTATTGTGACGGTCTTTTAAGTTTAGAGTAATTTGATCGTACCTAGGACTAACATTTTTTTGATTTGGATAAACCCATATTTGCAAAAATTTTACGGCCTGATCCTTATTCTTGTTGTACTCACTATGAAAAATACCTGTACCTGCACTCATCACTTGAATATCACCTTGCCTGATTACCGTAGTATTTCCCATACTGTCTTGGTGCTCTAAATCACCCTCGAGCGGAATAGAGATGATCTCCATATTATCATGAGGATGCTTACCAAAACCCATCCCTTGACTAACAATATCATCATTTAGCACACGAAGTACTCCAAAGTTCATTCGCTCTGGATTTTGATATCCTGCAAAGCTAAAGGAATGATAGGATTCAAGCCAGCCATGATTAGCATGACCTCTAGAATTGGCTTGATGTAAAATATAATTGGTAAGTGTTACTTGTTCTGCGTTGTTTTTAATATCCATTGTTTTGACCTTACTATTGAATTACAAAATTCATGACAAAAAAGACCAATTGCATTGAACTAGAACAAGAAATAAAAAGCCAAAACTACATTCTCGCAAGTTTAGACCGTATTTTACTCAAAAACTCCGGAGATATTCCAAGGTAGGAAGCGATGTAGTGCTGTGCAAAACGATTAGCATGAGTAGGATATTGCTCTAGAAAAGCCACGTATTTATCGGTTGCACTTTTCGCAATAGTATCAAATAATCGATTTTGAGTAACGGCGAGATGTCGTTCCATCAAAATGCGATAAGCGCGCTCAAATCGAGCTGCTTTGTCAAACAATACCTCTTTCGATTCTGGCGAGAACATAAAAAATTCGCAATCCTCTAAGGTCTCTATAAATACTTGACTAGGTTTGTTTTCATACATACTAAACGAAATGTCACTCAGCCAAGCGTCTTCAATTGCTAATTGCAAAATCACCTCGGCACCTGTAGCATCAATACAATACTTTCGAGCACTGCCTTTAATAACAAAAGCCTCAAAATTACAATGCTCTCCTGCTTGTAATAAAATCGTCTTTTTGGGCACTTTTCTATATTCCAATAACGAGTCAAAAATGGCTAATTCCTCATCTTCAAAAACCACATAGCGGCTAATATTTTTATTAATTTGGTCGAACACGGTCATCTAATTTATAAAATAAAGATAGCCAATTAATCTCAAAAATCAATTACGGTTACTTAATCAAAATAAGCACTACTTAGTTCCCATCAACAGGAACGAAAATTAATAAGAAACCATAGTTTTATAAAAAGTTTAAAAAAAACTAATTCTACGGATCCAATGTCCTATTATCAACCTATAAATTCCTATTTTTGCCCTTTAATCAATATTTTAAAAATATTATATGCTTATTATAGGTATTGCAGGAGGAACAGGAAGCGGAAAAACAACCGTAGTGCATCAAATAATGAATGAACTACCTGACAAAGAGGTAGGTATCATATCACAGGATTCGTACTATAAAGAAAACCACAACCTATCTTTTGATGAGCGCGCACTAATTAATTTTGATCATCCACGTGCGATCGATTTTGATTTACTAGTAGCTCACTTAAAGGAATTAAAAGAAGAAAAAACAATTCACCAACCTGTTTATTCGTTCGTAACACATAACAGAACAGAGGATACAATTACGACTCACCCCCGAAAAGTAATGATTGTTGAAGGAATCTTAATTTTAGCAAATCCAGAATTGAGAGCGCTATTTGATGTCAAAATCTTTGTTCATGCCGATTCAGACGAACGATTAATTCGCCGATTAAAACGTGACATTGCAGAACGCGGTCGTGATATGGATGAAGTACTTAATCGATACCAAAACACATTAAAACCTATGCATCAGCAATTTATAGAGCCAACAAAAGCTTTTGCTGATATCATTATACCAAACGACAAACACAATACAGTTGCAATTGATGTAGTTCGAGCTGTAATAAATCAACGAATTCTATAATTTTATTGTAATTTTATAGCAGCCCAATGCGCTAGTCTAATTTTCAACCAAATTAGTAGGAGCTATTTCCTGCTGTACACTATATCTTTTTTATCTTGCCTAAAAAAAGCAAGATAAAAAAGGATGTCGTTCCCATCAGGGCTAAAAAAAACAACATGAAAAACCCATACAAAAACAAACCTTGGTTCAAATTCCTGAGCAATAAATACGTTTGGGTATTATTGTTTTTTATCACTTGGATGGTTTTTCTTGATAATTATTCTTACTTTGATCATCGCTTTTTAGACAATCAAATTACTGAACTGGAAGACAATGCGACCTACTACCAAGACGAAATAAAAAAGGATGAACAGCAAATAAAACAGCTAAAAAATCCAGAGCAAATAGAAAAATATGCACGCGAAAAGTACTTTATGAAAAAAGACAGCGAAGATATTTACATTATCGAATTTGAAGGAGACAGCATCGTGCAATAACAAATCTTGAATTACTTAAAATCAATACCAAATGACTACTAATCTATTTGAAGATTTTGATCCAATTTCCTCCAAGCAATGGAAACAAAAAATCCAATTTGAGCTAAAGGGAGCTGATTACAATGACACCTTAATTTGGAATTCACCCGAAGATATTAAGGTAAAACCATTTTACCACTCAGATGATTTTACCTCAAATTGTGAAGTCAATACCCAAGCGACACAATTTAAAATTTGTCAAAACATATTTGTATTCGATGTCGATAAATCTATCGAACGCGCTCTTGACACCTTGCAAAGAGGAGCCGAAAGTTTACGTTTTACAATTGAAGACAACGGTATTGATGTAGCGAGATTACTTGAAAAACTTCCTATTGAAACAACTCCAATATATTTTCATTTTAATTTTATTTCAATCGATTTCGTAAAACAAATCGATGCAATAGCTACAAATAGAAATGCTACAATTTATTGCAATCTAGACCCAATAGGCCAACTTGCTCAGGAAGGAAACTGGTTTACTACTACCGAAAAAAGTAATTTTGATACTTTACAATTACTTTCAAAGGCAACAAAAACTATTTCACTTGTTAGCATTAACGGTTCTCTCTACCAAAATGCTGGTGCAACAATCGTACAACAAATAGCCTATACCTTGGCTCACGCCAATGAATACTTTAATAGGTTAGAAGTCATAAAAACTCCTATTGTCTTGCAAGTAGCAGTAGGAACTAATTATTTTTTCGAAATCGCAAAGCTTAGAGCAATACGTGTCTTATTTAATCTAATTGCAAAAGAATACGGTCACCACCTAGACTGCCACTTATTGGTAACACCTACGAAAAGAAATAAAACAATATACGATTACAACGTAAACATGCTTCGCACAACGACAGAATGTATGAGTGCTATCCTTGGTGGGGCTGATGCTATTGCAAATTTGCCTTACGATGCGCTGTACCATAAAGACAATGAATTTGGAGATAGGATAGCACGTAATCAATTGCTAATTCTTAAAAATGAAAGTTACTTTGATAAAGTTAATAATCCAGCTGACGGAAGTTATTACATCGAAAACTTAACCAATCAATTGGCAGATAAAGCATTAGCATTATTCAAGACAATTGAGGAAAATGGTGGCTTTTTGAAACAACTAAATGATGGCACCATCAAAAGAAAAATTCAGGAAAGTAGCGAAGCTGAACAAAACTTGTTTGATGCTGGCAAAGAAATACTTTTAGGAACCAATAAATATCCTAATAAGAATGATCGCATGAAAAATGATCTTGAACTTTTCCCTTTTGTGAAAATAAAATCCAGGAAAACGTTACTATCTCCCATTATAGAAAAAAGATTAGCCGAAAAATCAGAACAAGAACGACTTGAATCAGAGTAATCAGCAATCAATTTACATAATCAGTGCTAAAATAGAGTCTACAAATGATACGAAAAGACCTTAAACATATTCAACTAGAGAAGCAGCAAGAACAAAAATCAGTGGATAAAATGGTAACTACTACCACTACTACTTTTTTAACAGCTGAGGGCATCGAACTAAAAAAAACCTACACCGCGAAGGACATCGAGAACCTACAACACCTTGATTTTGGTGCTGGCTTTGCGCCAAATTTACGTGGACCTTATTCCACAATGTATGTTCGCCGACCTTGGACAGTAAGACAGTATGCAGGTTTTTCAACCGCAGAGGAAAGCAATGCCTTTTACCGCCGTAATCTGGCAGCAGGCCAAAAAGGACTATCCATCGCCTTCGATTTACCAACACACAGAGGC
>CAXBGV010000173.1:0-6401 GCA_963975235.1 uncultured Flavobacterium sp.
TTCTTTCTCGTAAAGTGCAGGTCCAATAAACTTCCAGATTTCCCACAATATATAAGGAAAGCTTAGTATGAATCCTGCAAGGATACAGATCCAAATGAATACGTTTACTTGCCCTTCCATTTGTGTGTTTTGTATAATAAAAGGCATCTCAGTAATGCATATACTATCACCTATTCCTATGTAATTAGAAAGATCACAAAAAAAAGTATAAGTGATAAAAGTAGGTCTAGTAGGGCCAAAAATTATGGTATCAAACAAATAGTCGCTAATAAAGTACGTGACTATTGCCATAATAATTATCGCAATGGTGCTTCGTACGAGTAGCCATCTTAAATCCTCGAGATGGTCTAAAAATGACATCTCATTTATATTTTTTTTTGCCATTATATTATTCCTTCTTTTAAAATGTCATGTAAATGCAATACGCCTTGGTATGTTCCTGACTGGTCAATAACTACTAATTGTGTGATGGCATGATCTTCTAAGATATTAAAAGCATCTACAACCATATCTGTAGTTTGAATCATTTTTGGATTTTTAGTCATAATGTCTTTTGCCGTCAAATCAGCAAAAGTTTCTCGATCGTTTAACATTCTTCGAATGTCACCATCAGTTATAATTCCAATGACTTTTTCGTTTTCGACTACTGCTGTTACACCCAATCGTTTTTCGGATATCTCAAAAATAACCTTTTTAATTGGCGCGTCGGGAGTTACCATCGGTTTTAACGAGTGTTCTAGCATGTCTTGCACGCGCAAAAGCAATTTTTTTCCTAAAGCACCTCCTGGGTGGTAAATAGCAAAATCTTCTGGTTTAAAATCGCGTATTTCCATTAAACAAACTGCTAGCGCATCACCTATAACTAATTGTGCTGTGGTGCTGCTTGTAGGAGCAAGATTGATTGGGCAAGCTTCCTTTTCGACAGTGGTGTTCAAAACATGATCGGCGCCTTTTGCAAGAAACGAGGTCATGTTTCCAGTAATAGCGATTAAGGTGTTTTGAAAACGTTTTAATAAAGGAACCAACACTTTTATTTCAGGACTATTACCGCTTTTTGAAATGCAAATTACAATATCGTCCTTTTGCATCATACCTAAATCACCATGAATAGCTTCGGCTGCATGCAAAAACATTGATGGTGTTCCTGTAGAGTTAAATGTAGCCACCATTTTTTGTGCTATTATGGCGCTTTTTCCTATTCCAGTTACGATTAATCGGCCTTTAGAATTGAAGATAGCCTGTGTTGCATTGTAGAAATTTTCATCTAAATAAGAAGTTAGGTTAGTAATTGCTTTACTCTCAGTTAGTATGGTTTTTTTGGCGATTGCCAATATATTTTCTTTTGATATCAAAACAGAATGTTTAAAATTTGTGTGTGTAAAAGAAATTAGTATCTTTATGTGGTGCAAATTTATACAAAATACCATTATAATAAAGAATGAATTCAAACGAAATTGATATCCATAAAGAATTAAAGAAATATTTTGGCTTTAGCCAATTTAAGGGGTTGCAAGAACAAGTCATCCAAAGTTTGTTAGCTGGGCAAAACACTTTTGTTATTATGCCAACAGGTGGAGGGAAATCTCTTTGTTATCAGCTACCAGCTTTGACGAAAGAGGGAACGGCAATTGTCGTCTCTCCTCTTATTGCTTTAATGAAAAATCAGGTAGATGCTATTAGGAGTTTGTCTTCGGAGAATGGTATTGCACATGTATTGAACTCTTCACTTACAAAAACGGAGATCACTCAAGTCAAAAAGGACATCACCTCTGGTCTTACAAAATTATTGTACGTCGCTCCAGAATCCTTGACTAAAGAGGAAAATGTTCAGTTTCTAAAAAATGTAACCATTTCCTTTGTAGCCATCGATGAAGCTCATTGTATTTCAGAGTGGGGACATGATTTTAGACCGGAATATCGAAATCTAAAAAATATTATCAAACAGTTAGGCGATGTTCCAATCATTGGTCTAACCGCTACTGCTACTCCAAAAGTGCAAGAGGATATCTTGAAAAATTTGGATATGGCTAATGCCAAAACATTCAAAGCGTCATTTAATAGACCTAATCTCTATTACGAAGTTCGAACAAAAACCAAAAATATAGAGTCGGATATTATTCGATTCATAAAACAACATAAAGGAAAATCAGGGATTATTTATTGTTTAAGTCGTAAAAAAGTGGAGGCTGTGGCCGAAGTTTTGCAAGTAAACGGTATTAGTGCGGTTCCTTATCACGCTGGGTTAGATGCTAAAACACGTGCGAAACACCAAGATATGTTTTTGATGGAGGATGTCGAGGTTGTGGTTGCTACTATTGCGTTTGGAATGGGGATTGATAAGCCCGATGTTCGTTTTGTAATTCATCATGATATTCCAAAATCACTAGAAAGTTATTATCAAGAAACTGGCCGTGCGGGACGTGATGGTGGCGAAGGGCATTGTTTAGCGTATTATTCGTATAAAGATGTCGAAAAGCTAGAGAAATTCATGTCCGGAAAACCAGTAGCTGAGCAAGAAATAGGTTTTGCTTTATTACAGGAGGTTGTTGCTTACGCCGAAACTTCGATGTCTAGAAGAAAATTTTTACTCCACTACTTTGGTGAAGAATTTGATGGTGAAAATGGTGAAGGTGCAGATATGGATGACAATGTTCGTAATCCAAAAACTAAAATTGAAGCACAGGATCAGGTTGTGCAATTGCTAAAAGTGGTACGTGATACTAAACATATCTATAAATCAAAAGAAATTGTTTTTACACTTATCGGCAGGGTTAATGCTGTAATCAAAGCACACAGGACCGATGTTCAATCTTTTTTTGGTTGCGGTGTTGCTCATGACGAAAAATATTGGATGGCGTTGCTCAGGCAAGTACTAGTTTCGGGTTATTTGTCTAAAGATATAGAGACCTATGGTGTTGTAAAGATAACCAATAAAGGACTTGATTTTATCGAAAATCCGTCTTCATTCATGATGTCTGAGGACCATGAATACAATGAAATAGGAGACGAAGCCATTGTGACTGCCGCTAAATCTACAGGAGCTGTAGATGAAGTTTTGATGGATATGCTTCGCGATTTACGAAAAAAGGTAGCTAAAAAATTAGGAGTACCACCATTTGTTGTTTTTCAAGAACCTTCACTAGAAGATATGGCCTTGAAGTACCCTATTTCTCAATTAGAATTAATTAACATACACGGAGTAGGAGAAGGAAAGGCGAAGAAATATGGTGCAGAATTTATTGCTCTTATTAATAAATATGTAGAAGAGAACGATATTTTTAGACCGGATGATCTAGTAGTCAAGTCTACAGGAACAAATTCAGTCAATAAACTTTATATTATTCAAAATATTGATCGCAAATTGTCTCTCGATGATATTGCAAGAGCAAAAGGATTAACTATGGATGCTCTGATCAAAGAGATGGAGCAAATAGTCTATTCAGGTACCAAACTTAATATAAAATATTGGATTGATGATATGCTCGATGATGAACAGCAAGAAGAAATTTATGATTATTTCATGGAGTCTGTTACTGATAAAATTGAAGACGCTTTAAAAGAATTTGAAGGAGATTACGATATCGATGAGTTGCGATTCATGCGCATTAAATTTATTAGTGAAGTAGCTAATTAAATAACTCATTTTTCAATCTTTCATTTTCTTTTTTTTTAAAACACCTTATGGTATTAAGTATTATTATCCCTACTTACAACGAAGCTGCGATTATTCGCAACACAATCGAATTTCTTCAGCTAAATTTAGGAGGTAAAAATTGTGAAATAATTGTTTCTGATGGTGGCAGTACAGATCAAACTGTTGCAATAGCTGAAGGTCTTGGTGCAAAAGCAGTCCTTTCTCCAGTTAAAGGTCGGGCAGGACAGATGAATTATGGTGTAAAGAATGCCTCAGGTGACGTTTATTTTTTTCTACACGCAGATAGTGCTCCAACTCATTCCTTCTATGAAGTAATTAACGAGGCCATTCAGCAAGGTTACAATTGCGGTAGTTTTAGAACAAAATTTGATAGCTCCAGTTTTTTACTAAAAGTTAATGCTTTTTTTACAAGATTCAATTACCTTTTTTTTAGAGGAGGAGATCAAGGGATTTTTGTTACAAAAGAAGTATGGAGTCATATTGGTAGCTATAAAGAGGAAATGGTAATCATGGAGGATTATGATTTTATAGCTCGCTTATGGACCCAAGGGAAATTTAAACTAATTCCCAAAGCTACTATAGTTTCTGCTAGAAAATACGAGCAAAATTCATGGCTTACAGTACAATTAGCCAACTTGAAAGTCGTAAGGATGTATAAAAATGGAGCTTCTCAAATGGCAATGATAGCTAAATACAAAGAACTATTAAGGTACAGAAAAAATGCATTTTAAAAATAAAGTGGTTTGGATTACTGGCGCCTCCTCAGGGATTGGAAAAGAATTAGCCATTCAATTAGCACAACAAGAGGCAATTCTTATTCTAACCTCTTCTAATACAGTTTCGCTAGAAGATGTGAAATTAGAATTGAAATCAACTCCTGTCCATATTTTACCTTACAATCTTTTACAATTAGATGCTATTAGTGCTTTAGTTGATAAAGCAGTATCGCTAGAAGGACGTATCGATTATGTAATTCAGAGCGCAGGTATTAGTCAGCGATCATTAGCAAATGACACAACAATGGATGTGTACAAAAAGTTGATGGATATTAATTACTTTGCACCAGTAGCAATTACCCAAGCAGTTTTACCTTACTTTAAAAAGAATAATAGTGGTAGTATGACTATCATTAGTAGTATCGCAGGACTTATTGGTTTTCCCTTACGTTCAGGATATGCAGCATCTAAGCATGCCATTAAAGGATATTTAGAGACGTTGCAATGTGAATTGTTTAAAACCAATATTACCCTTTCTCTCGTATATCCGGGTAGAATAAATACTAACATTTCAAAAAATGCTCTTGTGGGCGATGGAAAGCAGTATGGAGCAACCGATGAAAATAATGAGGTAGGGATGGATGTTAGGCTTTGTGCGGAAAAAATCATAAAAGGATTACGCTTGAACCAAAAATCAATTATCATTGTTAAGGCAGAACGAATTTTGTTCTGGTTGTGGTGGTTTGTGCCTTCGCTGTATTATAAAATTGCGCATTACAAGGGATTACAGAATAAATAACATTAGCTTATGCATCATTTTTTATCAGGAATTCAACAAGTTGGGATAGGAGTAAGTAATGCTGTTGCAGCAATGCATACGTACAAACACTTATTTGGCATGGATGTGTTAATTTTTGACGACCAAGCAAAGGCTAAATTAATGACGCAGTACACTGGTGGATCCGTTTTTAATAGAAGGGCTATTCTAACAATGAACCTGCAAGGTGGTGGTGGATTCGAGATATGGCAATACTTAGATCGCATTCCTCATGAGTCAGCACCTATCGAATCAGGAGACTTAGGTATAAATGCGGTGATCCTTAAATCAATGAATATAGAAACCTCGCACCAAAGGTTACAAAAGATAGATAGTATAAACGTTTCATCTATTACACATTGTGAGCAGAGTGGGCATTATTTTTGTGTCACTGATGGTAATAAAAATACTTTTAAGATTATTCACGCTAGCGATTGGTTTCAAACGGGAAAACATGATTTAGGCGGTGCTGTAGGTGCAGTTATAGGTGTTACTGATATGGAGAAGTCATTGGCTTTTTATCAGAATGTTTTAGGATTAGACACCATTCTCTATGATTTTGAGTATACCGAAGACAACGTGCACTATCACAAAGTAGGATTAAACAAAAAAGCCACTGGTAAAGGTGCTTTTAATAAATTATTGGGTGATGTTACAATTGAGTTAATTCAGGTCAAGAATAAAGTACCTAAAAAAATATACGATAATAGGTATTGGGGTGATTGCGGCTTCATACATCTTTGTTTTGATGTCTTAGATATGAAAAGCCTTAAAATTCATGCCGAAAAGTACAACTGTTTTTTTACGGTAGACAGTAATAATACTTTTGAAATGGATAACGCCTCAGGTAGATTTTGCTATATCGAAGATCCTGACGGGACTTTGATAGAGCTAGTCGAAACGCACAAAGTACCAATTCTAAAAAAAATTGGCTGGTTTTTGAATTTGCAAAAAAGAGATCAAGAAAAACCGCTGCCCAATTGGATGATCAAAATGCTAGCCTTAAGTAAAGTTAAATAATTTATTCAGCTTTGTATTGCGAGTAGCTCCAAGCAGAAAGCGGAAACGTTACAAACAGTATTAGTGCTACATAAAAATTAAAAACTATGCCAATTGTTGTAGCGATAATCACTACAATTATGGGATAAAGCAACAGTAACAAACCAAAAAGAACCGAATCATAAAAAACGGTGTTTTTGGTTTTTTTATGCGC
>CAXBGV010000174.1:0-6379 GCA_963975235.1 uncultured Flavobacterium sp.
GGATGGTAAAGAAATCATTTTAATCACAGAAGCTCAAGTAAATAATTTTGCAGGCAATATGTTAGAAGTTCGTGGAACTGATGATAAAAGATATTTGGTTATGAGTGCATCGGCACATCAAAGTTTAAATCCGAAACAAATAGCACAACTTGAAAAGCATGCTACTATATTAAGTTCTAGTTTAGATACTATTGAAGCTTGCGGTGGCGGTAGTGCTCGATGTATGATGGCCGAGATATTTTTGCCTAAAGCAGAATAAAAAAAAGGCCTTCAATTTAAAGTTGAAGGTCTTTTTTTATAAAATATTTGTCTTCACAATCGTGATGATAGAACTTATGATATACTGCACTCCAATTGCGATAACTATAAAACCGACAATTCTTGAAATGGCAACAATTCCCGAAGCTCCAAGCATTCTGGCTAAGTAATGCGCGCTTTTTAAGACGATAAAAATAGCCACAGCAACTGCAAATATAGCTAGTATCGAAAAAACAATATCAGTCATGCTATGGTGCTCGTGATAAAAAGCAATAAGGAGTGATATTGATCCGGGACCTGCTAGCATGGGTATCGCTAAGGGTGTTAGTGCAATATCATTTCTTTTTTGTGCATCGTTCTCTACTTTTTTGTTAACTCCTCTTTTCTTATTAAAGTTACCTGTTAAGAGCGAGAATCCAGATGTTGCTATTACAATTCCCCCCGCGATTCTTAATGCTTCGATACTAATTCCAAAAAAAGTTAGGACATATTCTCCTAAAAAAAAGGAGATGATTAATATGATAAAAACATTGATCGCTGTCCATAATGAAATCCTAGACCTTTCTTTAGCATCATCGTCCATTGTGAGACCAACAAAAATTGGGACAGTTCCAATGGGGTTTAAAACAGAAAATAAAGCAGCGAATAAATAAATAAAAAGTTCCATGTTTTTTTGGCGAAATTAAAAGTTTGTCTAACAGAAAAAGGCTTCCTTAAGATTAAGAAATAGTTAAAATCTGATTTCTTTGTTTGACAATAGAAAGGTAACCTAATCGAAAGATATTAATTTTAAATGAAAACTGACTACACTATTTTATTACTTTTGTAAAAAATAAAAATATAATGAGAAATAAAAAAACTTTAGTACTAGGAGCAAGCACAAAACCAGATAGATATGCATTTAAAGCTATTACGATGCTTGTTGACAAAGGGCATTCCGTTCTTGCGATCGGTCAGAATTCTGGAGAGGTAGCTGGTGTCAAAATCCAAACTAAAGCAATTCCTTTAAAAAATATCGATACGATTACTCTTTATCTAAACCCGGCACGTCAGCGCGATTATTACAATTATATTATTGAAGCAAAGCCAAAACGCGTTGTTTTTAATCCAGGAACTGAAAATCCTGAATTTTATCAATTGTTGGAATTAAATGATATTAAGTCGGAAGTGGCTTGTACATTGGTTTTGTTAAGCACAAATCAATACTAAAGTTTAAGAGTGCGTAATTTAATTCGTTAGTTTTACTTGTCATAAAAATCTGTTTTATTAGACTCTATAACTTGATTTATAACTTTGAGTAGTGATTGTTTCAGGAAATTGACGTTCATAGGTTGGTATTACTATTGATGGCAAGGTTAAGTAGATGATTGTGAAAAATTAAGCTAACAAAAAAGTATATTTGTTCTTATGGAATTCTCTTCAAAATTATTAGAAAAAGCTGTTGCTGAAATAGCGCAGCTGCCTGGAATTGGAAAAAGGACTGCCTTGCGATTAGCACTTCATCTATTAAAACAGCCTAAGGATCAAATAGGTTTCCTAACGCAAGCGTTGTTAGACATGAGGTCAGATATTAAATATTGTACTAGTTGCCACAATATATCGGATACTGAAATTTGTGAAATCTGTGCCAATAAAAATAGAAATCATCAACTAGTATGCGTTGTGGAGGACATTCGTGATGTTATGGCTATTGAGAATACAGGTCAGTTTAGAGGTATTTATCATGTTTTGGGAGGGAAGATTTCTCCTATTGATGGCGTTGGTCCAAGCCAACTAAAAATAACTAGTTTGGTAGAGAAGGTAAAGCAAGGAGAGGTTAAAGAAGTTATTTTTGCATTAAGCTCTACCATGGAAGGGGATACAACTAATTTTTTTATCTACAAACAAATCTCAAAAACTGATGTAGTTATCTCGACTATAGCGAGAGGTATTGCTGTTGGCGATGAGCTGGAATATGCGGATGAAGTTACTTTGGGTAGGAGTATTTTACAAAGAGTTCCTTTTGAAAATTCATTTAAGAATAATTAATTTGTTTTAAAAATGACTATACTTTTAATATAATAAATGAAAAGCTATATTTGTTGCTTAAACTAAAAAAATGAACAGAAGGATTTTTTATTTATTGCTTATTACTAGCGCTTTATTGACATCCTGTATTTCAACACGCGACTTAATTTATTTGCAAGATAAAGGTGATTCAGGTATTGAATCTAGTATTTCTCAAGTGGTAAGTAAGCCCTATCGTTTGCAAACTAATGATGTGTTAAGTATCACTATAAAAGCAAGTGATGCTAAACTTGTTGAAATTTTTAATACTACAAATAGTGCCGAGGTAGGTAAATCTGAGGCCGGATTGTATTTTGATGGATTTACTGTTGATGATCACGGTAATATTAGATTTCCAGTTTTGGGAGAACTTAATGTTTTGGGTTACACATTAGAGGAAGTCAGGATACGTATCGAAAAGCAATTGCTAGAAGATTATTTCAAAAAAGAGGCTAATATTTTTGTAACTGCAAAATTAGCAGGTTTTAGATATACAATAAACGGCGAAATAGGAGGTACTGGAACCAAGGTGTTGTTTCAGGAGCATGTTACTATTTTAGAAGCTATTGCAAATGCTGGAGACATAACAATTACAGGAGATAGAAAAGCTGTTACTATTATCAGAAAAACACCAACTGGAACTGAAATGCACGATATCGACTTAACCGATAGAAATGTTATGAAGTCTCCTTATTTTTATTTGCAACCCAACGATTATGTGTACATCAAGCCACTTAAACAAAAAACTTGGGGTACCGGTAAAACAGGTATAGAGTCATTGACTACGTTGGTTTCCTTGTTGTCTCTTGCAACGACAACTTATTTTTTATTATTTAAAAATTAAAATCCTTTTTCGCGAATGTTAGATATAAAAGATTTTTCAATTTTTGAGAACCAAGTGAGTTTTGACTTCAAAGGGTTTTTGATAAAGATAGGAAGCTACTGGAAATGGTTTTTAGTTAGTTTACTGATTACTTATACGATCGCTTATCAAGTCAATATTCGAAAAGAGAAAATTTACGCAATGGAAACGCTTATTTCTGTCAAAGAAGAAAGTAATCCTTTGTTTACATCTAACACGAGTTTAACCTTTAATTGGGGAGGAACTTCGGACCAAGTTCAAACTATTTCTACCACCTTACAATCGCGATCTCATAATGAGTTGGTCGTAGATAAACTACAATTTTATATCGACTATTTGGCACAAGGGCAATATAATATGGTTGATGCCTACGGAGCCGTACCTTTTTATGTAGCTATTGATAAAAACAGAGGGCAACTTGCGGGAAACTTGATTAGTATTACTTTTATTAGTGATTCAGAGTATGAACTTAAGATACATTTTGCCGGAAATTCAGCATCTCTAATCACTTATGCCGATAATTCTTATAGCAATACAGCCGTTGCCGAAGGTGATTTTGTAAAACGTTATAAGGTGGGTCAGCAAGTGTCATTACCTTTTCTTAATTGGAAATTAGAGATCAAGGATAATCCAGGGATGTACAAGGGCAATGAGTATTTTGTTCGATTTAATGATTTTAATGGCACCGTAGGCCGTTATAAAGGGATCAATGTTAGCTCAGACGATCGTGGCGCTTCTATTATAACCCTTGGAATGCAAGGAACAAATAAAGCGAGAATGGTAGAATATTTAAATGCTACCGTTAAGATGCTTATCAAAAGACAATTAGATAGTAAAAATCAATTTGCGACCAACACTATTAGCTTTATAGACAGTACTCTAGTTGCCATGGAATCCCAACTAAGAGAAACAGGTGACGAATTAAAGTCATTCCGTAAGGACAAAAACATTGTAGATGTCGAGGATGGAGGGTCTAAATACTCTGATAAGATTTCAGACTACGACCTTCAAAAAGATGAAATCGTTCGAAAAATAGCCTATTGTAATTCCTTAAAAGCGTATTTAAAAAACACAGTCGATTATTCGAGGTTACCAGCTCCATCTGTGGCGGGAATTGATGATCCAAATATTGCGGGTAATGTATCTAAGCTTATCACTTTGTCTGCGCAACGATCAGAGATGGCTTATGCGGTCAAGAGCGAAAAGATTTTTAGAGACTTTGACAATCAGATGGAAGCCATTAAAAATGTTTTGTTAGAAAATATTGCCTCTTCCAAAACTTCTTTACAGTATGATTTAGGAATAATTAGCAGTAAAATAAACCAAGCAGAAGGAGCGATTAGGAAGTTGCCAGATGATCAGCAGGAGCTGATTAAAATTAAACGTAAGTATGATTTAAGTGATAATATTTACAATACATTTTTACAAAAGCGAAGCGAGGCCGATATTGTTAAGGCTGCAAACTTATCCGATATTCATTTTATCGATCCCGCAAAGGATGTAGGAGGTGGCTTAATCGGACCTAAGACCTCTGTGAATTATATATTAGCACTTTTTTTAGGTATTTTAATTCCGCTCATATTTGTATTTACAATTTTCTTTATTAATAATGCGATTCAAAATACAGAGGATATCTCTAAGCTTACGCAGATTCCGTTAATAGGTGTTGTAGGATTGAGTAAGGATCAAACAGAGTTAGCTGTTTATGATAGGCCTAAATCTGCACTTTCAGAATCCTTTAGGGCCATACGTTCCTCCTTACAGTTCCTTTATAAAAAGCAGAAAGTAGACGGCGGAAAAACATTAATGATTACCTCGTCTGTGAGTGGTGAGGGTAAAACCTTTTGTTCGATTAATATTGCTACAGTATTTGCTTTGAGTGAGAAAAAAACAGTGATTGTAGGTCTGGATTTGCGTAAGCCAAAATTGTTTAATGAATTTGACTTAACTAATGATGTTGGAATTGTCAATTATCTAATAGGTCAAAAAGAATTAAAAGATATCGTAAATCATACTCATATTCCTTATTTAGATGTAATTCTATCAGGGCCAATACCTCCTAATCCGTCTGAGCTAATTTTAACAGAGGCGATGAACGAGCTTATGGAGCAACTAAAAAAAGAATACGATTATATTATATTAGATACGCCACCAGTTGGTTTAGTGTCTGACGCCTTAGAGTTGTCGCAGTTTGCCGATGTTACTTTGTATATCGTGCGACAAAATTTCTCCAAGAAAGAAATGATTACTTTGTTGAATAATAGAGTACGACGAGGCGAGATGGCTAATACTAGTATCATTTTTAATGGTTTCGAAAATAAGGCAAAATATGGTGCGGGCTATGGATACGGCTATGGATACGGCTACGGGTATGGTCCCTATTCAAATGGGTATAATGATGACGAAAAGCCAAAGTCACTTTATCAAAAGCTTCGAAACGAACTGAGTAAGAGGTGGAAAAATACCTAAAATTTTAAAGATAAACGAGTATGCAAATAGATATAAAAAGTACAATTTTAGTTACTGGCGGAGCCGGATTCATTGGATCCAATCTTTGTGAGTATTTTTTGTTGAAAGGAAATAAAGTACGATGTCTTGATAATTTTGCAACTGGACACAGGCATAATCTAAAAGATTGTATAGATCATCCTAATTTTGTTTTGATCGAAGGTGATATTAGGAATATTGATGACTGTAATAAGGCCGTTGCAGGTGTTGATTATGTTTTGCATCAAGCTGCGCTGGGCTCAGTACCTCGGTCAATAAAAGATCCAATTACGACTAATGATGTTAATGTAAGTGGGTTTTTAAATATGCTCACAGCAGCTCGTGATGCTCAAGTAAAGCGTTTTATTTATGCTGCTAGCTCTTCGACTTACGGAGATTCAGTTGGTCTACCTAAGGTCGAAGAGGTGATTGGTAAGCCACTTTCGCCCTACGCTATTACCAAATATGTAAATGAGTTGTATGCCGATATTTTTAGCAGGACCTACGGTATGGAAACTATTGGACTTCGTTATTTTAATGTTTTTGGTCGTAAGCAAGACCCACAAGGCGCCTACGCTGCTGTGATACCTAAATTTGTGAAGCAATTAATGCAACTCGAAAGTCCGCAAATAAATGGGGATGGTAATTATTCTCGTGATTTTACTTATATTGACAATGTCATTCAAATGAATGAACTTGCGATGCTCACGACTAATAAGGAAGCCA
>CAXBGV010000175.1:0-6348 GCA_963975235.1 uncultured Flavobacterium sp.
AAAATATAATTTCTTTCATTGAAGCAGATCTAGAAAATAAATTACCGCTCAAAGGCAAAACCATTTTAATTACAGCCGGTCCTACTTATGAGGCAATAGATCCCGTACGTTTCATTGGAAATCATTCTTCTGGAAAAATGGGTTTTGATATTGCTAATAGTGCTGCTAATCTTGGCGCTAGCGTTATTTTAGTTGCTGGGCCAACGCATTTAAAGGTCAAAAATAGCGCCATAAAAGTAATTAACGTTGTTTCCTCGCAGGAAATGTATAATGCTTGTCATCAGTTTTATAGCACTGTTGATGTAGCTGTAGCCGCCGCAGCTGTCGCTGATTATAGACCAAAAACCATCGCGACTCAAAAAATAAAAAAAGCAGCAGATAATTTTGTAATTGAACTTGAAAAGACGCAAGACATATTGTATTCCTTTGGTTTACAAAAAAAACAACAGTTTTTGATAGGATTCGCTTTAGAAACTGAGAATGAAATTGATAATGCAAAGGCTAAAATTCAGAAAAAAAACTTAGATTTGATTGTTTTGAATTCATTGCAAGATGAAGGTGCTGGTTTTAGAAAAGAAACAAATAAAGTAACCTTTATCGACAAGAATTTTAAAATAGAACCAATGCTACTAAAATCAAAAGAAGCGGTAGCAGATGATATTATTAACAAAGTAATCGCCTATTTTAATGTATAAAATTTTTGCCAGTGTACTTTTTCTAATTTGTGTGCAAGCACAAGCGCAACAACTTAACTGTACAGTGTCAGTAAATGCACAAAGGTTGAGTAATTCTAATCAGCAAATTTTTAGGACATTAGAGACCTCACTTAATGAATTTGTAAATAAAACAGATTGGACTGGTCAAGCATATAAACAAAATGAGAAGATAAACTGCTCTATGTTTATCACTATTTTATCAAATGGGGGTGATCAATTTTCGGCTAGTATACAAGTGCAATCATCTAGACCTATTTACAATTCGTCCTATTCGTCTCCAGTTTTAAACTACAATGATAAAGATTTTAATTTTCGATATACGGAATTTGAAAACTTAATCTTTAGTCCAAATGCTTTCGAATCTAATTTAGTATCTGTTATTTCATTTTATAGTTATATGATTATAGCTATGGATGCAGATACATTTGAGTTAGAATCAGGTCGTACTAATTTTGAAATTGCACAGAACATCGCTAACGTTGCACAGCAAAGTGGGTCTAAAGGTTGGAGTCAAAATGATGGAAATCAAAATAGATTTTTTTTAATAAACGATATGTTGTCTCCTACTTATTCTACCATTCGTAAATCAGCTTTCGAATACCATAAAGGTCTTGATATGATGACAACAGATCTGAAATCGGCCAAAGACAAAATAAAAGGTGCTATACTGGATATCAGTAAACTAAATGCGACCAAACCTAATGCGTTTTTGACTCGAATTTTTTTCGATGCTAAATCAGATGAAATAGTTTCTATTTTCTCTGCCGGACCTAGTATTACAATATCTGATTTAGTAAATACCTTGAATACGGTATCACCGTTAAATTCGGCTAAGTGGACTAATATCAAGTACTAATTTTCTTTGTACTTGATGCTTTCAAAAGTAAAATATATTACCAAAAATCAATCTAAATGATAACCTCGCTATCAATAAAAAACTATGCCTTAATTGAGAAATTATCAATCGATTTTTCAAAAGGGTTTTCAATCATTACAGGAGAAACCGGTGCAGGAAAATCTATAATTTTAGGAGCACTTGGTTTAGTACTAGGAAAAAGAGCAGATCTAAGTTCATTGAAGAATAAGGACGAAAAATGTATCATAGAAGCTCATTTTGAAATTTCTAAATACAATTTAGCTTCTTTTTTCGAGGATAACGATCTAGATTATGAAGAAGATACAATTATAAGAAGAGAAATTTTGCCTTCGGGTAAATCAAGAGCTTTTGTAAACGATAGTCCCGTAAATTTGCAAGAATTACAAGATTTAGGAGTATTCTTGTTAGATATTCATTCACAGCAACAAACAAGGGAATTATCAGACGAAAATGTGCAGTTTGAAATTTTAGATGCTATTGTTAGCAATCAAGCTACTATTTTGGAGTTCAAAAATTTGCTTAAAGGCTATAAATCAGATAAATCTAAATTAAATAGTTTACTGAAAAAACAAGCTGATGCAGCTAAGGAACAAGAGTATAATACTTTTTTACTCAATGAATTGGTCGACTCAAAGTTAAAAGCTGGTGAGCAGGAACAACTAGAAAGTGAATTTGAGCAGCTTAATAATGTCGAAATCATAAAGGAATCTATTGATAAATCATTAGCAATAGCAAATGATGAGCAAATAGGTATAGTGCAGCATCTTAAAGAAATTAAAAGTGCTATTCAAAGAATCGCTCCTTTTTCTGATGATTATCAAGCGTTATTGGAA
The DNA here is from genome assembly GCA_963975235.1 of uncultured Flavobacterium sp. Classification (GTDB taxonomy): domain Bacteria; phylum Bacteroidota; class Bacteroidia; order Flavobacteriales; family Flavobacteriaceae; genus Flavobacterium. The sequence continues at coordinate 2,427 of CAXBGV010000175.1, forward strand.
CGCATTGTTAGTTTATCTATTGAGTTAGATGATATTGGCGAAGAATTAAGCAAATCTTCAGAAAAATTAATCAATGATCCAGAAAAATTAGCGCTATATAATCAAAAATTACAATTGATATATACTTTACAAAAAAAGCACCAAGTTGCTACTGTCGAGGAATTGATTGAAGTACAAGTTCGTTTACAAAATTCAGTTTTGGAATTAGGAAACATGGAAGAGGAGATAGCGACTCTAACCAGTAGTATTAAAGATAAACAAATTAGTTTAGACGCGCTAGCTCAACTAATTCATGACAATAGAGCGATTGCAGTACCCTTATTAACTGATCAGTTGGTGGCCATCCTAGATACTCTTGGCATGCCAAATGTTCGCTTTGATATTCAGGTCACTTTAGGTGAAACTTATTATACAAATGGTAAGGATGAATTGCAATTTTTATTTTCGGCAAACAAAGGAACTGATTTTGGTTTGCTGAAAAAGGTAGCTTCGGGTGGTGAAATGTCCCGAATTATGCTAGCTGTAAAAGCGATATTGGCGCGATATTCTAAACTACCTACTTTAATTTTTGATGAAATTGATACAGGTGTTTCGGGTGAAATCGCTATTAAAATGGGTGAAATTATGAAAGAGATGAGTACCAATATGCAAATTTTTGCCATAACACATTTACCACAAATTGCAGCCAAAGGAAATGTACATTTTAAGGTGTTTAAACATACAGTTGGCGATGATACACAATCAGAGCTAAAAGTTTTGACAGCAGAAGAGCGTGTGGTAGAGATCGCGCAGATGCTTTCAGGAACCGTTATATCTGATTCAGCCCTTAATCACGCCAAAGCATTGCTAAACTAGAATTTTGGATTATATTTGTTATCACAAATAAAAAAGAGTTAATCCTAGTTTTGTAGGAAAAAAATAATTGAATAAATACGATAGAAATGATCATAGAACCAAGAATGAGAGGGTTTATTTGTTTGACATCACACCCAGATGGATGCGCACAAAACGTAAAAAATCAAATTGAATACGTAAAATCAAAAGGAACAATTACCGGAGGTAAAAAAGTTTTAGTAATTGGTGCTTCAACTGGTTTTGGATTAGCTTCTAGAATTTCGAGTGCATTTGGATCTGATGCTGCAACGATAGGCGTGTTTTTTGAAAAGCCACCAACAGAAGGTAGAACGGCATCACCAGGATGGTACAACTCTGCTGCTTTTGAAAAAGAAGCTAAAAAAGCAGGACTTTATGCAAAGAGCGTAAACGGAGATGCTTTTTCTGATGAAGTAAAAAAACAAACTTTAGACTTAATAAAAGCCGACTTAGGTCAAGTAGACTTGATCATATATAGTCTTGCTTCTCCAGTACGTTTAGACCCTAAAACAGGTGCGCTACACCGCTCAGTTTTGAAACCTATTGGTGATACATTTACAAATAAAACAGTTGATTTTCACTCAGGAAAAGTATCTGAAGTTTCAATCGAGCCAAGTAATGGTGACGATATTGAAAACACGGTAAAGGTAATGGGTGGTGAAGATTGGGAAATGTGGATTGATGCCTTGAAGGCAGAAAATTTATTAGCTCCAGGAGCAACTACAGTTGCTTATTCATACATAGGGCCTTCATTAACAGAGGCCGTTTATAGAAAAGGAACAATTGGTAGAGCAAAAGATCATCTTGAAGCTACAGCCTTTACTATTACAGATAGTTTAGCCGATATTGGAGGTAAAGCTTATGTATCAGTAAACAAAGCCTTAGTTACTCAAGCTAGTTCAGCAATTCCAGTAATACCTTTATATATTTCGTTATTGTACAAAATAATGAAAGAAGAAGGTATTCATGAAGGATGTATTGAGCAAATTCAGCGCCTTTACTCTGAAAGATTATATACCGGAAAAGAAGTGCCTGTTGATGATAAAGGTAGAATTCGTATTGACGATTGGGAGATGCGCCCTGATGTACAAGAAAAAGTAGCTAAGTTGTGGTTGGAAGCTACCACTGAAAATATTCCAGAAATTTCAGATTTAGAAGGATATAGAAATGATTTTCATAATTTATTTGGATTTGGTTTTGATGGTGTAGACTACAAAGCAGAAGCAAATGAAATGGTAAATGTAGAAAGCATAGCTTAATTCTATAGATTATAGTACTAAATGCACGCTGATTTTTAAATGTATAAAAGCATTTCATAATCAGGGTGCATTATTTTTTATAGCATATCTTTGTCCTAAAATAGTTCTAATTTTTTAATTAAAATCCGCTAGAAAAATATGTTTTTTTCTTTAATTATTCCTGTCTATAATCGCCCAGACGAATTAGCAGAACTGCTCGAAAGTTTGACAAAATCAAATTATAAAGAAAATTTTGAAGTTGTAATTGTCGAAGATGGCTCTACTCTGAAAGGAGATACTGTTGTCGCGCAATATGAATCGAAACTCGCTATATCCTATTTTTATAAATTGAATACTGGACCTGGCGATTCTAGAAATTTCGGAATGAAGAATGCAAAAGGTGACTATTTTATCATTTTTGATTCTGATTGTATCATTCCCGAAAATTATTTAGTAGAAGTAGATCATTCTTTAAAAACTAACTACGTTGATTGTTTTGGAGGACCTGATAGGGCATTAGACAGTTTTAGCGATATACAAAAAGCAATAAACTTTGCCATGACTTCGTTTTTGACGACTGGCGGAATTAGAGGTGGATCCGAGAAGATTGATAAATTTCAACCACGAAGTTTTAACATGGGTATCTCTCGAAAGGCATTTGAAGCCTCTAAAGGGTTTGGAAATATTCATCCTGGTGAAGATCCTGATTTATCCATACGTCTTTGGAATTTAGGATTTGAAACTAAACTTATACCAAATGCGTATGTATATCATAAGAGAAGGATTGATTGGGATAAGTTTTCGATACAGGTTAATAAATTTGGGAAGGCGAGACCCATTCTAAACAGTTGGTATCCTGAACATAATAAGCTAACATTCTTTTTCCCATCTGTTTTTATATTAGGACTTGGCTTGGCAGTGCTGTTGTTAGTTTTAACCATAGATCATTTATTAAAGCTTTATTTTATCTATTTTTTGCTATTGTTTTTAGTTTCTTCGTTTCAAAATAAAAGTTTAAAAATTGGCTATTTATCAGTGGTTGCTGTTTGGAAACAATTTTATGGATATGGAACAGGTTTTATAGAATCGTTCTTTAAGATTATTATTTTTAAGAAAAAGCCACAGGAGGCATTTCCAGAATTATTTTTCAAAATATAATATGGCAAAAATTATAGGTCTAACTGGCGGAATAGGAAGCGGTAAAACTACTATTGCAAATTTCTTTGCTGAGGAAGGTATTCCTGTGTATATAGCCGATGCCGAGGCAAAGGCAATTATGGAGACGCAAGAAATTCACAACGCTATACGCGAATTATTTGGAACATCTGTTTTTACAAATAATTCGTTAGATCGGGCAAAATTAGCCGAAATTGTTTTTAATGATCCTGCGATGTTGGTAAAACTCAACTCGATTGTTCATCCTGCTGTTAGGAAACATTTTAAGGAATGGGTTGCTGCTAATGCTAACAAAGAGTTAGTCCTTTATGAATCGGCTATTTTATTTGAAAGCGGTCATTACAAGGAATTTGATATTATTATTGCTGTAATAGCACCGTTAGAGTCAAGAATAGCAAGGGTTTTAGAAAGAGATACTACTAGTCGAGACCAAGTTATGAGCAGAGTAAAGGCGCAATGGGGTGATGATGAACGTGTTGCGAAAAGTGATTTTGTGATTGAAAACATCAATATCAAGGATACGAAATTGAAAGTTATGGATATTCTTAAAATTTTGAAGATTAAACAAAATGAATGCTAGATGTTAATGTTTGGTTAATATATTATCATTCATACTGTTAAAATGTTAATTTTGA
>CAXBGV010000176.1:0-6338 GCA_963975235.1 uncultured Flavobacterium sp.
CATCTAGAAGAACTACCATCGCATGCTCTGTACGCACTGTTGGTGAAGGTTCGTGTTGGGTTGCCCAATTGTTTTTTCCATGCAGATATAAATTAGCAATGGACTTAATAATTGATGCATATTTCTCTGGATATACCAAAGATAAAAGAGGTAACTGCTCTCTATAGTTATCCCAAATTGCCCAACCATTATAAACGGAATAACTTGCTTTTTGTATTGACCCATCGATAGCAGTATAAGTCCCGTCCTTTTCGGAAATTAAAAAAGGAGCCTGTAAACCTCTGTATAAAAGCGAATAAAACAAATCTTCTCGATCCTTTTCCCCTTCTACTTTTATTTGAGATAACAAATTTGCCCACTCTAAACTTGTTTGACTTGCCATTACCGATGCTTTAATTGGCGTAATTCGTTCTTTGGCGTAGGCCGTACTTACCGATGAAAAACCAATGCGCATTTCCATTTTCTTGACCTCTTTTAGACCTTCGATAAGAAATTTATGTTCGTCGGTAGCCGTAATAATCCCGCCATTCAAAATTTCGATTGCATAATATATACGATAAACACCTTTATCACAAGTTGTTTTAGTTTCGATCCAACCACTAATTGTATTTTCTATGACTTGATGCTCCTCTGCCACAAAACGATCAACAAAGGCATACGATAAATCTATAAATAATCCTGCTCCAGTTTGCGGAAAAAGGTACTGATGAATACCAAAGTTATGTGCCACTTGCATTTGTGCCTGAATACCATTTTCAAACGTAACGGAATACGAACCAGGCCAAGCCTTTTCAGTTTTCTTGAGTAATTGCGTGTCTACTTCATTGTTTAGTATTGGTTTCACTAAAATATTACCTCCACTTCCTAAACACCCTACTCCTTCTATTCGGGTGTGCGTAAAACCAGTGAACTCTTTAGCTAAATACTCGTAGCCAGCATGAATATGGGGATAGGTTTGTGGTCCGATACTCATCATATTAAACGGTGACGAAGCGGCTGGAGACATTTGACCATGATCACCTGAGGTTCCTAAAAACACATTTACTTTTTGGTTATAGAATATTTTAGTGTTGGTATTGCCTTGAGAATAACAAGAAAAACTGCTACATATCATGAATAAAACGAAGGCGTATAAACTATTTTTCATAAGGAAAAGATTCAGAGTTACTGCTACCGAAAGGTACTACTAAATTTGTTTGATCTAGGACGCAAACAAAATTTAATGAGCCAAAGGCAGTGAATGGACCTAAGCGCATTGTTAATTTATCTTAAATTTCGTGTTGGATAATTCGTATTGAACTCAATAGTTGTAGTTTTGCATTTCCATTTTAGAAAATCACAATGAAAATACTATATACCTATCTAAAAGCGCACAAACCGCTATTGTTTTTAGCTCTTTTTTTAGCTGCCATAAACCAATGCTTTTCTTTATTCGACTCTATTATTATTGGTAAACTGCTCAACCAATGTGGTGTAGGTGTTGCTAATTTTAATGGTAATTATGGCAATTTCACCAAAGCTGTTTTAGGTTGGCTAGGACTTTCGTTAGGAGCATCTATGATTTCTAGAATTGCAAAAAATTTCCAAGATTACTTTACCAATATAATCATCCAGCGCACAGGCGCACAAATGTATACTGAAGGTATTCAAAAAGCACTACAACTCCCGTTTCAAGACTTTGAAGATCAAAGAAGTGGAGAAACACTAGGCCGCTTACAGAAAGTAAAATCAGATTGCGAAAAGTATATTACACTATCTATCTCACTCGTTTTTCAAACTTTAATCGGAATTATATTTGTAGTTGTGTACGCCATTAATATCCATTGGTTATTAGGTCCTATTTTTTTAGTAACAGTACCAGTAATTGCAGTAATTAGTTCATTTTTAGGAAAAAAAATCAAGAAAGTATCGGTCGAAATACTGAGAGAAACTACTTCGCTAGCCGGCGCAACTACAGAGTCTTTACGCAATATAGAATTAGTAAAAAGTTTAGGATTAACGGAGCAAGAAGTAGAACGATTAAACGGCACAACAATAAAAATTTTAGGATTAGAGCTAAAAAAAGTACGATTCATTCGTTCACTAAGTTTTATCCAAGGAACAACAGTTCATTTTATGCGAACCGGTTTAGTTTTTGCTTTATATATGTTTATTTTTCAAGGTATTATCTTACCTGGGGATTTAATAACCTTAATGTTTTTCTCTTTCTTTTTATTCAACCCTTTGCAAGAGTTAGGTAATGTAATAGCTACTTATAACGAGACCAAAGTTTCTATGGACAACTTTGCCGACTTAATGAGTTCAAAAAGTGAAGAGATTCCTGTAAATCCAAAAACAATAGGTGCTATCAATCATTTGAGATTTTCTAATATTTCTTTCAAGCATCAATCGGCAGCTAGTTACGCTGTTCAGGATATTTCGTTTGAAGCTCAAGCTGGAGAAACAATCGCTTTTGTAGGTCCGTCAGGTAGTGGTAAAACAACATTAGTAAAAATGTTAGTAGGACTTTATAAACCAGCTGAGGGAGCTATTTTTTACAATGATAAAAATGCTAATGATATTGATTTAACGGAGTTAAGACAGCAATTAGGCTTTGTAACTCAGGATGCCCAATTATTTTCTGGTACTATAAAAGACAATTTACTGTTTGTTAAACCAAATGCTACAGATGAAGAGATAAATGATGTTTTACAGAAATCTGCCTGTCAAAATTTATTAATTCGTGCCGAAAACGGTTTGAATACCACTATTGGAGAAGGCGGAATAAAAGTTTCGGACGGAGAAAAACAGCGTTTATCCATTGCCCGAGCTTTACTACGCAAGCCAAGATTATTATTATTTGATGAAGCTACATCAGCACTCGACTCAATAACTGAGGAAGAAATCACGAAAACTATTCGGAATATTTCGTCAAAAAAGGACCAGATTACCGTTCTTATTGCACATAGACTCTCAACTATAATGCACGCAGATAAAATATTTGTTCTCGAACAAGGAAAAATAATAGAGCAAGGTAAGCACGCAAGCTTACTCGAAGAAAAGGGCCTTTATTACGCAATGTGGAGACAACAAATTGGGGAAAGAAAATAGTGCTTTTTGTACATCGATGTAATTTGTACTACTCATATCATCACTAAATAAGCAACCATTTTAAAATCAAATTAGTATAATAGCTGCACCTCTTTGATGCTATACTCCACATCTGTGTCATTTTCTAACAAAACCTGCAACTTACCAGCGGGAGAAACACCTTGAATGATTCCCATGAAGTTTTTACTTTCAACACCTTTAAAAGGCATGGGAATTCCTTTTTTGAAAAGATATTTTGTGTAATCATCCCATAGTGTTTGAGAGCTAGTAGAAAGTAAATTTATATTAGATTTTAAATTTTCTACAATCAAAAACAGCAATTGTTCTTTATTATGTTGTTGCTGCGAAACAATAGCCATAGAAGATGCTTTTGGCAAGTTATCAAAATTAGTTTGGTTTACATTCAGTCCAATACCTATAATAGAAATTATAGTTCCGTCACTTTTTAAACTATTTTCGATTAAAATTCCTCCTAACTTAAAATTGTATGACATAATGTCGTTAGGCCACTTTATAGACAAAGCAGGTATATTGGATGTTTCTAGGGCTTTGTAAATGGCTAAAGCGACAGCAATGTTCAACGTAAAAATAGCACTTACCTCTGCAATTGTATTTTTTAAAAAAACGCTCATTATTAGATTCTTACCTACTTCAGAGTCCCAAACAGAACCCATCTGACCCTTGCCATTTGTTTGATTTTCGGCTGTAACAATCGTATAATTCTCCAAGTTTTCTGCGGCAGATAGTTTCTTCAGAAACTCATTTGTAGAATCTATGGCATCGAGTTTGATTACCCTCATGAGTTATTATTTTTAAACATAATTTAATTATATGTTAAGGTTCAAAAATAATCACAAAAAATGGTAACTTTACAAACTTATATAAAATATTTTCATGGCAAAAAAGACAATAAATAATGATGACCTTTTGGCAAACATTATAAAGGGAATCGAAGAAGTAAAAGGAAATGACATAGATATTCTCGACCTTAGGGAAATAGATAGTGCCGTATGCGACTATTTTGTAATTTGCAACGGAAACTCAAACACACAGGTTAACGCTATCGTTAATTCTATCCAAAAAGTAGTTTCGAAAGAAATAAAAGACAAACCTTGGCATGTTGAAGGATCTGACAATGCAGAATGGGTGCTAATGGACTATGTTAATATAGTTGTGCACGTTTTTCAAAAACAAATTAGAGAGTATTACAACATCGAAAGCTTGTGGGGAGATGCAAAAATTACCACAATAGCAAACAAATACTAAAAACAGAATGGCAAAAGAAAATAATCCGAATCCTAATAAATTTAAAGTAAGTCCTTGGTTAGTTTACACAGCCATTTTACTTGTTTTCCTATTTATTAGTTTTGTAACTGGTAGTTCAAGCTTGCAAGAGCCAGCACAATTGACCTCTTCTAAATTCAATGGATTTTTGGAAAAAGGACAAATTGAAAAAGTAATTGTTTATAACAAAACAGAAGCTGAGGTTTTTTTAAAACCAGAAGCACTAAAAGACAAAGAACACCAACAAGTAGCTAAAGATATTTTTGATCGTCCAAACAAAGGTCCTCAATACACCTTTGAAATTGGTAACGATCAAATTTTTCAAACAAAATTAGAAAAAGCCGTTGCAGAAGGAAAATTGAAAGATTTTAACTTTCTTGCCAAAAGCAATTGGTCTGACATTATTATCAGTTTATTACCTATCATCATTATTATTGGTGTTTGGATTTTTATAATGAGAAAAATGTCTGGCGGTGGCGCAGGCGGTGGCGGACAAATTTTCAATATCGGTAAATCTAAAGCAAAACTTTTTGACGAAAAAACTGATGTTAAAACAACATTTAAAGATGTAGCTGGACTCGAAGGTGCAAAAGAAGAGATACAAGAGATTGTGGAATTCTTAAAAAACCCTGAAAAATACACTAATCTTGGAGGTAAAATTCCTAAAGGAGCTTTACTTGTAGGACCTCCTGGAACAGGAAAAACGTTACTTGCTAAAGCAGTTGCTGGCGAAGCTCAAGTTCCTTTTTTCTCCCTGTCAGGTTCTGACTTTGTCGAAATGTTTGTAGGAGTTGGAGCATCGCGTGTGCGTGACTTGTTTAAGCAAGCCAAAGAGAAATCACCTGCTATCATTTTCATAGACGAAATTGACGCCGTAGGAAGAGCTAGAGGAAAAAGCAACATGTCTGGCGGTAATGACGAGAGAGAAAACACATTGAATCAGTTGTTAACTGAGATGGATGGTTTTGGAACTAACACTAATGTTATCGTACTTGCAGCTACCAACAGAGCTGATGTATTAGACAAAGCGTTAATGCGTGCTGGCCGTTTCGACAGACAAATATTTGTTGATTTACCAGATATTAGAGAAAGAGCTGAAATTTTCAAAGTACACCTTGCTCCTTTGAAAAAAGTAGAAGGCCTTGATTTAGACTTCTTAGCTAAGCAAACTCCGGGATTCTCTGGTGCTGATATCGCTAATGTATGTAATGAAGCTGCATTAATTGCTGCTCGTTACAACAAAACAGCCGTAGACAAACAAGATTTCCTTGACGCAGTTGATAGAATAGTTGGTGGTTTAGAAAAGAAAAATAAAATTGTAACTCCTGAGGAGAAAAAAGCAATTGCAATACACGAGGCAGGACATGCTACAGTAAGTTGGATGCTAGAACATGCAGCACCTCTTATTAAGGTAACAATTGTACCTAGAGGTCAAAGTCTTGGAGCTGCATGGTACTTACCTGAGGAGCGCTTAATTGTGCGACCAGACCAAATGCTGGATGAAATGTGTGCTACCATGGGTGGTAGAGCTGCTGAAAAAGTAACCTTTAACAGAATTTCTACTGGTGCATTAAGTGATTTAGAAAAAGTGACCAAACAAGCGAGAGCAATGGTAACGATCTATGGACTAAATGATAAGATAGGAAATGTTACTTACTATGATTCAACAGGACAAAGTGAATACAATTTCTCTAAGCCTTACTCGGAGGAAACGGCAAAAGTGATCGATATGGAAATTTCAACTTTAATCGAAAGCCAGTATCAAAGAGCAATTGCTATTTTAGAAGAAAACAAAGATAAGTTAAACCAACTTGCCGATATTTTAATTGAGAAAGAAGTCATATTCAAAGATGATTTAGAAGCTATATTTGGCAAACGTACTTTCGACAAAAACTTAGAAGAAGTAGTGTCATAACAACACCTTTTCGGTTATATTTAGAAAATCTTAATTCAAAAGCTTCTTT
>CAXBGV010000177.1:0-6277 GCA_963975235.1 uncultured Flavobacterium sp.
TCCAGAGAAATTAATTCCCTTATTTATTAATAATATCATACAAAATAAACCATTACCTGTTTACGGAGATGGTAAATATACCCGCGATTGGCTGTTTGTTGAAGACCATGCCGTTGCTATTGATTTGGTTTTTCACGAAGGTGTAAACCATGATACTTATAACATTGGCGGATTTAATGAATGGCAGAATATTGATTTGGTTAAGTTGCTTTGTACGATCATGGATGAGAAATTGGGCCGCGCAAAAGGAACATCCGAAAAATTAATTACTTATGTTAAAGACCGTCCGGGACATGACTTGCGCTATGCCATTGATGCCAATAAAATCAATAAAGAACTAGGGTGGAAGCCATCGGTTACTTTTGAAGAAGGCTTAGAGAAAACAGTGAATTGGTACCTAGACAATCAAAAATGGTTGGATAATGTCACGAGTGGGGAGTATGCTAGTTATTACGAGAAGCAGTATATGTAAATCGTGAGTTGTGAATGGTGAGAGGTGAGAGGTGAGTAGTGAGGGGGTAGGAGTGAGTTGTCAGGAGTGAGTTGTGAGTTGTGAGGAGTGAATGGTGAGAAGTGAATAGTGAGAAGTGAGAGGTGAGGAGTGAGAGGTGAATAGTGAGTAGTGAGAGGTGAATGGTTTGATGGGGTAAGGTTTAAATCTAAAATGTTGACATTAAACTATTAGTAATTTGATTACTAGTAAATCAATTACAATTATTATGGTGTTAAAAGGGTTAGTAATCTTTATATAAAATAGCGGCTGAAATTTAACAAATAATAGTACCTATCATAAGGATTTAGCGGTAGGGAAAAGATCTAAGTTAGTTGCAGAAAATATTTGTGAACGAGCAAAATATTTTACTTATGATGTAAAATACGGATTATCTCGGCAGATTAGTAGGGTAGTAGTTTCTATTCTTGGGACTATTGTTGAAGAAGCAGCTAGAAAAGGTGACTACGATTTATGAAATTCTCATGCATTGCCATAGGACCCGTTATCTGAAATGAAATACAACTTATAATCGCAGATCGATTGTATTTGATAGAATCAGTTGAAGGTTGCCGAATACAAATTGAAAAAAAATAAAACAAGATTTTTGGACTAATAGGATACATAAATAATAAATAAGAATTGATTCGAATCACGCAATTCGAATCGCCAATCACGAACTAAAATATGAAAGGAATTATATTAGCCGGAGGTTCAGGAACACGTTTGCACCCTTTGACATTGGCCATGAGTAAGCAAATGATGCCTGTGTATGATAAACCAATGATTTATTATCCACTGTCGACACTTATGACTGCTGGTATAAATGAAATTTTAATTATTTCGACTCCGCACGATTTACCTAATTTCAAAAAACTTTTGGGAGACGGTAGTGCTCTTGGTTGTACTTTTAGTTATGCTGAGCAAGTGATACCAAACGGACTTGCGCAAGCATTTGTTATCGGTGCTGATTTCATAGGACAAGATAGTGTGGCTTTAGTCCTTGGAGATAATATTTTTTTTGGTTCTAATATGGACGAGCTATTACAGTCCAATAAAAATCCAGAAGGAGGTGTAGTTTTTGCTTACCACGTATCGGATCCAGAAAGATACGGCGTAGTAGAATTTGATCACCATTTGAATGCGGTATCAATTGAAGAAAAGCCCTTAGCGCCTAAATCAAATTTTGCGGTGCCTGGTTTATATTTTTACGATAATTCTGTGGTTGCAATCGCAAAAAATATCAAACCAAGTGCGAGAGGAGAATACGAGATCACAGATGTGAATAAAGCTTATTTAGAGCAAGGTAAATTAAAGGTGGGAATACTCAGTCGTGGAACTGCATGGTTGGATACGGGAACATTTAATAGCTTGATGCAAGCAGGACAATTTGTGCAAGTGATCGAGGAACGACAAGGCTTAAAAGTGGGTTGCATCGAAGAGATCGCTTGGCGACAAGGTTTTATTAATGACGATCAATTAAAACAGTTGGCTGAACCGCTAAGAAAGTCAGGCTATGGTGAATATTTAATAGGATTACTTAAATTTAGCTTGTAGTTTGCCTTAGTAAAGACTTTCTCAATAGTATAACTGTAAGTATACTGATTTTTAACTATTAAAATTTAATTAGCTTTATCTTTTTCTGGCGTTGCTACGTTAAAATATAGTGCAGAGTTGTACCTGATCCTACACTCCTTGTTAATAATAAAGGTTATTTTTTAACAATAATTTAAGAAATTTAGTTTAATATTGTAGTCATTAAATTTTTTATACTTCAATTAGTACTTTTTGTTTTAATTGAAAAAATAGAATTGGTTTTTAGTTTCGTTTCTGATTCGTTTGTAGTATTGCGCTACAACAAAGTATTGGTGCCGTTTTTACTAGCTTTTTAGTGTTGTAACAAGGCGTACACGGTAGGTTTAGAAGTCAATTATATTTTTTAAATTTTACAATACAAACATAAGATGAACCTAAGAACATTTACTTCTCAATTTTTTTCTCACGAAAATTTAAGATTTAATATTCGGAACTTAAGCTATTTACCGCGTTGGATCATTGTTCTTTTCGATCTATCTGTGCTAGTTTTTGCTTTTTTGAGTACTTATATAATCTTTCAGGGTACTGGTTTAGACTATATTATAACAAGCCGAAGTTTTACTTTTGTTTCTATTTTATTTGGGGTTAACGTTTTCTTCTTTTGGCTCTTTAGAACCTATTCAGGGATTATCAGGCACTCGTCCTATATCGATGCTTTAAAATTATTGTTTTCTCAGATAGGAGTGCTCATAGCTCTTGTTGTGCTTAATTTTGGTCATCAAGTTTTAGTTGGGACAAAATTATTTTTAAATACAGCACTTTTCATTAATATGGTACTTGCATTTTGTGGTCTATTCCTTTATCGAGTAGCCGTAAAGCAGGTTTTTGAGTATTATTTTGCCGAAAAAAGTAATAGTAATCTAACTAGAATGATCATTTTTGGAACAGACGCAAATGCTATTTCGGTTGCTAAAGCGCTAAAGTTAGAGGTGCCTAGCCGTTTTAAAATTGTAGCTTTCGTTGATAAAAATAATCAAAACGGGTCTAAAAGAATGCTTGACCTACCCATTTTAACTCAAAAGAAAAAATTACCCACTATTATGCGCTCTATTGGAGCTGAGGGAGTTATTATTGCTGATAAAAGTTTGTCGAAAGAAGAACGTTTAGTAATTGTTGAACAATGCTTAGAGTTCAATTATAAGGTGTACATCGTTCCTCTTATTACCGACTGGGAAAATCAGAAAGAGATTTCTCAAAAAGTGAAAAAATTACAAATTGAAGATTTACTCGAACGAAAACCAATTGTTTTAGATAGCAAGGCGATTTCTAAGCAGCTCAAAGATAAAACGATATTGGTAACTGGTGCGGCTGGTTCGATAGGTAGCGAGATTGTTAGACAGGTATTGTTATTTAATCCCAAAAGAATTATTGTTTTAGACCAAGCAGAAACTCCCTTGCATCATTTGTTTTTAGAATTGAACGCCTCTGAAACGAAAACTAAGATGAAGTTTGTTGTGGCCGACATCAGAAATTTGGAGGCAATGGATCATGTTTTTAAAGTGCATCAGCCTCAAGTAGTATTTCATGCTGCAGCCTACAAACATGTCCCTTTGATGGAAGAAAACCCATCTCAAGCCATTTTAACCAATATTCAAGGCACTAAAAACATAGCTGACTTATCCTGTCATTATAAAGTTAAGAAGTTTGTAATGGTTTCTACAGATAAAGCGGTGAACCCAAGCAATGTGATGGGAGCTAGTAAGAGAATTGCAGAAAAATACGTTCAGTCATTGCATCTTATTAGTTCGAATACTAAAGAAGGTCATACGACAAAATTTATTACTACTCGTTTTGGCAACGTTTTGGGTTCGAACGGTTCTGTTGTGCCTTTGTTCACCAAGCAAATTGCCGCTGGCGGTCCTGTTACCATTACGCATCCTGACATTATTAGGTATTTCATGACCATTCAGGAGGCTTGCCAACTAGTATTAGAGGCAGGAGTGATGGGTAAAGGGGGCGAAATTTATATTTTTGACATGGGTAAACCAGTTAAAATTATTGATTTAGCGCTAAAAATGATCAAATTGGCTGGTTTTCAGCCAGAGGTCGATATCAAAATAAAAATAGTAGGTCTGCGGCCTGGTGAGAAATTATATGAAGAATTACTAAACGATACTTCAAAAACTAAACCTACCTACCACGAAAAAATCATGATTGCAGAAGAGATTATTGACGAATACATCAACCTCCATTATGATATCGACAAACTACTATTGGCTGCAATTCAATACAATAACGATGATTCGGTTCGCATCATGAAAAAGATTGTGCCTGAATTCAAAAGTATGAATTCCAGTTATGAGGTATTAGATAAAGTAGTTACGGCTTAGGTAAAGAGAGTGCTGTTATGCTGTCAGTTATTATCTGAAAAACCGAATGCTAGTTACTTTTTCGTTGAGACACAAACTTTATCCATTCTAGTTTCTTACTCCTATTGCACGTTTTTATTCTTGTTTTCGTTTTAGATTATCGTTAGATGATCTTGTTTTAAGATCGCTATCCAATGCTGGATGCGATTTAATAGCGATATGATTTTATCAAAGCTAACCGTAGATGCGGACTTAAATCTCTAAATAGTATAGCTTTTGCTACCCTATAAGAGAGCAATAGGTGTATAGCAGGAACATGTAAGTATCAGCGTAATTTGTTTTCTAAACCTTCAGTGTTAAAGCATTTGGTAAGGTTTTATGGTGTTTGATGGGCAATTATTGTTGTGGTATTGTTTTTTCTGTGAAGCATTTTATGTCTTTTTTGCTCTTGTTTGGAGAACCCGATAAATAGAAATGTTAGGTATAAATTATTTCCTTGTGGTTTATCTGTTGACAATATTATATTTTGTTTTTTGGATTCTTTCTCGAGTATCTTCTCCTCACTGTAACAGGTGTCGTGTGTATCGTTCTCGAAATCCCAATGGGCTGTAGCTATTGCTAAATGAACGTGCGTAGCCTCTTTAGGCCAGTCAAGATGTTTACTTGCCTTAAACTTAGTTAGTGTAATTGTTTGATTGATGGGGTCAGATTGTTCTTTTGTTTTTAAGACTTTTTGTATGGATCTCAATTTGTTACTTTCAAAAAGCAATAACAAATCTTTCCCATTAGCTGTTTTCAGTCCTTCGGCTAAATTTCTTTGTCCTATTGGCTGGCTCGTATCTTCTTTTAAAATTTCAAATAATAGTGCGTTTGTTCTACCGGCGATACTGCCGTCTTTCGCTACACTAGTAAAGCGTGCTGCTAGCTGTCTAAAAATTGCCGCTTTTTTTACACACTGTCCAAATTCTTTTCCTTGATTGCGAATTCTGTCGTAAATAGGATTGTTTTTGAACTCTTCTGCGGTTACTCCTGTTTGTCCTTTGATGCGGGCATAATTCCCCCCACCAGCAGTTACCACAAAATTAATATCATCTATAGTTCCTTTTATCAGGAATGGTGCGATTACTTTTGCCATATTTTTTGTTTTTCCTGAATTGCTTCCCCTTGGTCTTTACTTGCTTATTATTTTTTGAAGTGCTAATTGAACATGTGTTGTGTTTTTAGAAAAGTAACTCTTTTTTATTAGTGACTTTTGTTGCTGTGGATAGTACACTATTTAACATGATCTCGTGTTTCATCTGCTGTTGTATGTCGTTGTAAAGTTTATATAAAGTTAGGGAAATTTATTACTTATGAAAAAACTATAAGACGTTATTGTACTTTTTTTATTGGGCTTCGCCTCTGTTCCTTTGACAATAAGTGTGAGATTAAGTTTGTGCTTCGACTCCGTTCCCGGAGACAGTAAAGTGTTTAAAGACAAGATAGTGTCAATTCGAGCGGAGTCGAGAATCTAGTTTACACGGAATGCAATTTAATAACGGGGCTTCTGCTCGGGTCAGGGTGCCCTTCGACTCCGCTCAGGGTGACCGATAGAATGAGATAAAGTTTGTTCTTCGACTCCGTTCCCTGTTACTGTAAGTATGTGATTGGGGATGCCCTTCGACTCCGTTCCCGGTGACAAATGCGAGGTTGATGATAAGATAGTGTCAATTCGAGCGGAGTCGAGAATCTAGCTTGTACGGAAAATAATTTATTAGAAGGGCTTCGGCTTTGCTCAGGGTCCCCTTCGATTCACTGTAAGTTTGTAATTGGGTATGCCCTTCGACTCCGTTCCCGGTGACAAATGCGAGGTTGATGACAAGATAGTGTCAATTCGAGCGGA
>CAXBGV010000178.1:0-6270 GCA_963975235.1 uncultured Flavobacterium sp.
GACACTAGGGATAAAATTTTCTGATGCAAGAGGAGAGGCAAATGAATCGAAGCTGGTAAGTCCAAAACCAGCAACTCCAATTCCAATTTTTTTCAGCCAAAGTCTTCTATTTGTTTCCATATTTTCTTTTTCTTCAATTAGACTTTAAAAAAATAGTTTGTTACAACCGCGGATTTTTAAAATAGCCGCTAATCTTTTGAGGCTTGGTGAGGTTGCGAAATTAGTAATCGATTATTTTGGGTTACTTCTACATTTCTTGCGAAATGCAAACTTGTGTAAGCGGTAGTTCTTATTTCAATTTGTATGATTTGTATGCAAAATATATAATTGGTATAAATACTATTCCTAATGTTATTGGTAAAAACCATATTCCAAGTCCTTCGAATTTTCCAATAGAAGTTTTAATAGTTTTAAAGTCAATTAAAAAGAATAGTATAATTACTATAATTTTCATGATTCTCATCATTTTGACTGAATTTTTGTATTGACTTTCTGCGTTTTGTTCTGTTATTTCTACGTGATAGTTAAAATTTTCAGGATTTTTGCTAACTAATGTAATTATGATAAATAGAAAACTGCCTATAATCGGCAATAAAAAGATTGAACTTTTTTTGCTGTAATTATCAACTTCTCCAAGTCCATTATAATGAATTGGAATTTGTTCAGGTAAATTATTATAAGATACAATCATAGTAACCCAAAAAGCAATTAAAATTAGAAACCCAATTAGTTCCATTGCTTTATCAGTATTGGTTAGTTTTATTTGAATCTTTGGTCGCTGGTCCATTTATTTATTTGGTTTTATAAATAACTTCAATATTTGGATTTATCTTTAAAATATCCTCAATAAATTTTTTCTTTTTCTTTGGCGAAATCAAAATACTATCAAATTTGTTATAAAATATTTCAATTCTATCAATAGATGCAGCTGGCGAACTCAACGGATTATAAGTTTCAACAATTTTCCATATTGTTTTGATTTCAATATTTTCATTTACGAGAAATATACATTTTACATTCAAGTTTTCTTTTTCAATTTTGTAATTTATGGATAAAAAAGTAGAGAGAATAAATAAAATTATCAGAAATATTATAAAAACTCCAAACCAAGATTTTTCTGTTATTAGTTCAAATAAAGCATAACCAAATATTATAGAAATTGGTATAATTAGTTCGAGTCCAAGTTTAGATTTATAGTTTTTCAATTTATAAAATTTCTTTATTTTTACAGTTTTGAGAGTATTACCACTAAAGATCTTGGTGCATCAAATATACACTACTTTTCTTTATTTGTCAGAAATTAGTGTAAAAATTTAGAGCGCTGTCGTTTAGCCCCGATAGCAGCGGCATCCCCTTTTTTCGGGGATACAGCGGATAGCGGGACATAAGTTGTTTTGAAAATAAGTGTGCTGCTCCTAAAAAAGAATAGCAGTGTATTAAACCTGAATCACTCCTAGGTTAAATTGTTTTTCGATAGGCGCATGGTTAGCCGCTTCGATTCCCATAGAAATCCAGGTACGGGTGTCAAGAGGATCGATAATGGCATCTGTCCAAAGGCGAGAGGCAGCGTAATAAGGTGAAACTTGTTCGTCATAACGGGCTTTGATCTTAGCGAAAAGAGCAGCTTCCTTGGCTTCATCAACAACTTCACCACTTTTCTTGAGTGATGACGCTTCGATTTGTGCTAATACTTTAGCGGCTTGTGTTCCGCCCATTACAGCAAGTTCGGCACTTGGCCAAGCAAAAATTAAACGTGGATCGTATGCTTTACCACACATTGCATAATTTCCAGCACCGTACGAGTTACCTACGATAACCGTGAATTTAGGAACCACAGAATTACTCACTGCATTCACCATTTTAGCACCATCCTTAATGATTCCGCCTTGCTCTGATTTAGATCCAACCATAAAACCAGTAACATCTTGAACAAAGACTAAAGGAATTTTCTTTTGGTTGCAATTAGCGATAAAACGTGTTGCTTTGTCAGCGCTATCAGAGTAAATAACACCTCCAAATTGCATTTCGCCTTTCTTAGTTTTTACAACTTTTCGTTGGTTGGCAACAATTCCCACTGCCCAACCGTCGATGCGTGCATAACCTGTGATGATTGTTTGTCCGTAACCGTCTTTGTAGGCTTCAAACTCGGAGTTATCTACCAAACGATTGATGATATCCATCATGTCGTATTGCTCGTTACGGGCTTTCGGAAGGATTCCGTATAATTCTTTTTCGTCTAAAGCTGGTTTTTCGGCTTTCACACGGCTAAAACCGGCTGTGTTGTAGTCTCCAATTTTATCAACGATATTTTTTATTTTGTCAAGAGCGTCTTTGTCGTCTTTGGCTTTGTAATCCGTAACACCAGAGATTTCGCAATGCGTCGTTGCTCCACCAAGGGTTTCGTTATCGATGGTTTCGCCAATAGCGGCTTTTACCAAATAGCTTCCAGCAAGAAAAATACTTCCAGTGCCTTCTACAATAATAGCCTCGTCGCTCATGATAGGCAAATAAGCACCACCAGCAACACAACTACCCATGATAGCTGAAATTTGGGTGATTCCCATGCTACTCATTTGAGCATTATTTCTAAAAATACGTCCAAAGTGTTCCTTGTCAGGGAAAATTTCATCTTGCAAAGGCAGATAAACTCCTGCACTATCTACTAAGTAAATGATAGGCAAGCGGTTTTCCATTGCTATTTCCTGTGCTCTTAAATTTTTCTTAGCAGTTATAGGAAACCAAGCACCCGCTTTTACAGTAGCATCATTAGCAACTACGACGCATTGTTTTCCTTTAATAAATCCTATTTTAACCACCACACCACCTGATGGACAGCCACCGTGTTCCTTGTACATTCCTTCGCCTACAAAAGCACCAATTTCTATTGCTTTTGCTTTTGGGTCTAACAAATAATCGATACGCTCTCTGGCAGTCATTTTTCCCTCGGCATGCAATTTTTCGATGCGTTTTTCACCACCACCTAATTTTACTTTCGAAAGGTTGTGCTTTAATTGTGATAATAAAAGTTTATTGTGATCTTCGTTTTTGTTGAAGTTTAAATCCATGTTGAAAAAAGGTTATTAATAGTTGGTGCTAAATTACAAAATCAATCGAAATAAATTTTATTATTTAGAGTCGATTCTAAAAAATTTTCGCTTTAAACATAAAAAAACAGAAGCGAACTTCTGTTTTTTTATGAATATGATAAAATCTATGCATTTACTTCTTAGATTCGTTAACAAGTCTTTTTAGTATAGCCCATTGTTTTAAAGCATCTCTAGCTTCTACAGCTGGATAACCTAAAACGGTTTTACCGGCTGGAACGTCGCTAACAACACCTGATCCTGCACCGATTATAGCTCCGCTACCCAAAGTAGTGTGGTCCTTAATAGAAGCGCTTCCGCCAATGATGACACCATCGCCTAAAGTTACGGATCCAGCTAAACCACTGTGTCCTGCCATAATACAAAAACGACCTAATTTACTATTATGTCCTATTTGCACTAAATTGTCAATTTTACAGCCATCACCAAGAACGGTTGAACTGAATTTTCCTCTATCGACACAAGAATTAGCACCTATTTCGACTCCGTTGCCTATGATAACGTTACCAATTTGCGGAATTTTAACCAAACCCCTTTGTGGACAAGGTCTGAAACCAAAACCGTCTGCACCAATAGTCGCATTAGGATGAATAATACAATCATTCCCAATATGACAACGCTCTCTAACCACACTACTGGACCAAATAACAGTATTGTTACCAACAGTCGAAGCATCTAGAATCGTAACATTTGGATAGATAATAGCATTTGTACCAATTTTTACATCAGGACCAATGTAGCAGCCAGCGCCAATTTTAGTACCAGCACCAATGGTAGCGGTATTGTCTACTACTGCCGAAGGATGTATATCTACAGCAAATACAGGCATAGGATGTGCAAATAACTCCAGTACTTGCGACATGGCTAAATCGGCATTTTTTACTTTGATAAAAGCTTTGTTTTCTCCGGGCTCAATGGAGATATCTTCATTAACAACAGCAACGCAAATGAAATTTCAGTTTCTGATGCTGCTTCTAATTGCTCAGGAGCAGTAACTAAATGTGAGGTTGTACCAACGATTTCTCCTTTAAGGACTTCATTTATTTCTTGGACTGAATACGATTTCATAGATGGTGTGGTTGTAAATAGTTAAATTCGAAATCAAATAAAGTAAATAGTTAGTGAAATTCCAAATGCTTTATGAATAGGGAATGAAAGATTAACTAAAAATATATTGTAGATTGAGTTATTGTGAATAAATTTTGACTTCATGCTGGTGCTTCTGCGAGATTAACAGGATTCAGTTCTAAATACGTTACAAAATTTAGACACAAAAAAAACCGACAAGATTTTTATTCTGTCGGGTTATGAAATTGATTGATATTGGTGGTAGAAAATTTTTTTTGTAAAAAAAGTATTTTCGGCACCTCTAATGTACCTGTGCTATTTTAATGTTGCAGTTAGATTAAAAAATGTGTTTTTTAATTGTATTTTACGCTAATTGGGATTTTTAATTTTTGAACCGTGTCCTTGCCATCAATTTGAGCAGGAAGCCATTTTGGTCCATTTACCAAAACTTTTATAGCTGCCAAATCCATCTCTTTGTTAATACTTTTTATAATTTCAAAGTGATTTAAACTACCGTCTAACTCTACAGTAAATCCAATGATTATTTCACCTTGGCTGCTATTTGGTTGGCGAAAATTTTTAGCAATATAAGTGTAAAATTCTTTAGGTCCGCCAGGAAATTGAGCTTCTTTGCGGTACGGAAAAAACGCAATTTCGTTTCCGTTCTCATCAAAGCACTTGCCATTAACAAAATCTCCATTTTTAAAAATCTCCATTCGTTTTACTTTTCCATTCTCGTAATATGAAGTTGTAACTCCTTCAATCTTGTTTTTAACGTATTGTATTTCTCGTGCTATATTTCCGTTTTTATGCCATTCAATCGATGTACCTTCTTTAATTCTCTTACGGTAGTTTGAAAACAAATCACTGTTTCGTTTGGCACCATCAAGGAAGTAGGTTGTTCTTTGTGTTCCCTTTTCAACTTCTTCGTATGTGCTATAATATACTGCTTTTTCTGCCGAAGGTAATTCTTTGAAATCCTCGGTAAAGTAGACTTTTTCTTGGCTGTAAAAAGTAATTGAAATTAACAAGAAGAAAAATAAAATTGATTTTTTCATGAGTAGGACACTTGATTTTTGAGCAAATATATTAAAAAAAGTCTTACGGAAAATTGAAGATTTTCTGTAAGACTTAAATTTAACTTTAGGATAATATTACTCCTCTTCTTTTTGTCCCATCATCATTAAGTAGGCTTTTAAAAAGTCATCGATTTGGCCATCCATTACGCCGTCTACGTTGCTAGTTTCATGTCCGGTTCGAACATCTTTCACTAGTTTGTAGGGTTGCATAACGTAGTTCCTAATTTGGGAACCCCATTCGATTTTCATTTTTCCGGCTTCAATATCGGCGCGTTGTTCTTGCTTTTTCTTTAACTCAATTTCGTACAGTTGAGAACGAAGCATTTGCATAGCGCGCTGTCTGTTATCTTGCTGAGAACGAGTTTCCGAACATTGAATTTGAATACCTGTAGGTTTATGGTACAATTGTACTTTAGTTTCTACCTTGTTTACGTTTTGTCCACCCGCTCCACTAGAACGTGAGGTCGTAATTTCGATATCGGCAGGATTGATTTCAATTTCGATACTATCGTCTACCAACGGATACACATAAACAGATGCAAATGAGGTATGTCGCTTGGCATTACTATCAAAAGGAGAAATACGTACCAAACGATGTACGCCATTTTCACCTTTGAGATAACCAAAAGAATAATCTCCTTCAAATTCAAGTGTAACGGTTTTAATACCAGCAACCTCTCCTTCTTGGTAGTTCAATTCTTTGATCTTATAGCCGTACTTTTCGCCCCACATCATATACATACGCATAAGCATTGAGGCCCAATCGCAGCTTTCTGTTCCACCAGCACCAGCAGTGATCTGCAAAACGGCACTTAAGGTGTCTCCTTCATCAGAAAGCATGTTTTTGAATTCTATGGCTTCAAGATGATTTTCAGTAGCTAGATGTTGCTCATCAAGTTCCTCTGCAGTGAGTTCTCCTTCCTTATAAAACTCATAAGCAAGTTGTAATTCGTCTGTAAGTTCGATAGCTTTATTGTAGTCCTCGATCCATTTTTTTTTATTTCTAAGATTCTTTACAA
>CAXBGV010000179.1:0-6236 GCA_963975235.1 uncultured Flavobacterium sp.
GTCTGATGTTAATATGGTTCCCGTTTCCTATGAGTTTATTGATATTCAAGGATTGGAATTTGAAAAGGGTCGATTTTATAATGAATCTGAATCTAATTCAGGTGCGAAGGTTATCGTTTTAGGAAACGAAATTGCAAGTTCTCTTTTTGAAGACATAGATCCGTTAGGAAAAAGTGTTCGTGTATATGGACAAAAATTTACGGTTATTGGTGTGCTAAAAAAGGAGGGAGCTGGACTTTTTGGAGACAGTGACGATACATCGGCATATTTACCGGTAAATTTTATTCGACAATCTTACGGAGATAATAATACATCATTGACCAATGTGATTGTTTTTAAACCAAATAGCGGAGTAGATATGGAAGCTTACAAAGAAGAAATATCCCAAAAATTGCGCACTAATAGAGGTTTAAAGGCGGGTGAGATCGACAACTTTTTTATTAATGTGTTCTCCGGATTTACAGATTTAATCGACGGAATAATTTTGAATATGAAATTTGGTGGTTGGATGATTAGTGGTTTCTCACTGCTAGTTGGAGGATTTGGAATCGCTAACATTATGTTTGTTTCTGTAAAAGAGCGTACTAACTTAATAGGAATCCAAAAGTCCTTAGGAGCTAAAAACAAATTCATACTTTTTCAATTTTTATTTGAAGCTATCATTTTATCTGTAATCGGTGGCGTGATTGGTTTGTTCTTGGTGTGGATCATTGCCTTTGTGTTAACAAAAGCTTTGGATTTTGAATTCATTCTAGGGATGATTGGTTTAATATCTGGAATATTGCCTGCGATTACGGCTTCAAAATTAGATCCTGTTGAAGCAATTAGAACTGGAATGTAGCATGTTGTTAGCTCGTAAATAAAGCAACAAGTTTTATAGTTGTAATTTTTATTGTTTGATATAAAGTAAAAAACCCCAAGAAGTATTTCTTGGGGTTTTTAGTATCAGAGTAAATAATATTTAATTATCTAACATCATTGTTTTGAATTAAATCGATATACAAGTTGATTGTATCTTTTAATTCTTTTCTTGGTGTAATAAAGTCAAGAAACCCGTGCTCTAACAAGAACTCTGCAGTCTGAAATCCTTCTGGTAAATCTTTACCTGTAGTGTCTCTTACAACTCTTGGTCCAGCGAATCCTATTAAAGCGCCTGGCTCAGAGATATTGATGTCTCCTAACATAGCATACGAAGCCGTAGTTCCTCCTGTTGTTGGGTCAGTACATAAAGAGATGTAAGGTAATTTAGCTTCAGCTAGCTGCGCTAATTTTACAGATGTTTTTGCTAATTGCATTAAGGAGTATGCTGCTTCCATCATACGTGCTCCTCCTGATTTTGAAATCATAACAAAAGGAAGTTTGTTTTTGATCGCGTGATCAATTCCTCTTGCAATTTTTTCACCTACAACAGCTCCCATAGAACCACCAATAAAGGCAAAATCCATACAACAAATTACCAATTCTTTTCCTTTAGATTTTCCAACTCCTGTGCGAACTGCATCCTTAAGTTTGGTCTTTTCCATTACATCTTTCAATCGATCTGCATATTTTTTTGTATCTACAAAATGCAAAGGATCCTTAGAAGTCAGGTTTTTGTCTAATTCTACAAACTCGTTGTTGTCAAACAAAATTTCAAAATAGGTACTACTGCCAATTCTAACGTGAAAACCGTCTTCAGGGCTTACAAATAAATTGCGTTCTAATTCGTCAGCATCGATAATTTTTCCCGTAGGCGATTTGTACCAAAGTCCTTTTGGAACGTCCATTTTATCTTCGGTAGCAGTCGTAATTCCTTTTTCTTTTCTTTTAAACCAAGCCATATTTATTGTTTTTGTTGTTTTGGGTTTAAAGTCTAATGTTGCTAAACTTTAAACCAAAAACTGTAAACTTTTTGTTATAGTGTATTCACGTTGTTCAAGTCGGCAAACGCTTGTTCTAATCTTGTATTAAAAGTGATTTCACTTTCACGCAGCCATTTTCTTGGATCGTAATATTTTTTGTTTGGAACATCAGCACCATCTGGATTACCAATTTGTGTTTTTAGGTAGTCAATTTTTTCTACCATATAGTCACGAATACCTTCTGTAAAAGCAAATTGCAAGTCAGTATCAATATTCATTTTTATAACTCCGTAACTAATACCTTCTCTAATTTCCTCAAGAGTAGACCCTGATCCACCATGGAAAACAAAGTCAACTGGATTGTGTCCTGTATTAAATTTATTTTGAACGTAGTCCTGAGAATTTTTTAAGATTTTCGGAGTTAATTTTACGTTTCCTGGTTTGTAAACACCATGTACGTTTCCAAAAGCAGCTGCGATTGTAAATTTTGGACTTATTTTAGATAATTCTTCATAAGCATACGATACCTCCTCAGGTTGTGTATATAATTTTGAACTGTCTACGTCAGAGTTGTCTACGCCATCTTCTTCTCCACCTGTGATTCCAAGTTCGATTTCTAATGTCATACCCATTTTGCTCATTCGCTCTAAGTAGCCTTTGCAAATCTCGATGTTCTCTTCAATTGGCTCTTCAGATAAGTCAATCATGTGAGAGCTAAATAATGGTTTTCCTGTTGCTTCAAAATGTTTTTCAGAGGCGTCTAATAGTCCATCAATCCAAGGTAAAAGTTTTTTAGCACAGTGATCTGTATGTAAAATTACAGTTGCTCCGTAAGCTTCTGCTAAAGTATGAATATGTAGTGCTCCTGCTACACCCCCTGCTATTGCAGCTTTTTCATTTTCATTAGACAATCCTTTTCCTGCGTTAAATTGTGCTCCTCCGTTTGAAAACTGAATGATAACTGGTGCATTAAGTTTTGCTGCGGTTTCTAGCACTGCGTTTACAGTGTTAGATCCTGTAACATTTACTGCTGGAAGTGCAAAGCCTTTTTCTTTTGCGTAATTAAAAATTTCCTGTACTTGATCTCCTGTGGCTACGCCCGGTTTGATGTTATGTCCCATTTTAAATTGTTTTTAGTTGGTTCTTTTTTTTTAGTTTTAGTCTGCAAAAATAAGAATTAAATAGCATTAGAAAGGGTAATTGATACCAAAATTTAAAACTGAGTTCGCAAAGTTGTATTGTCTAAACCATTTTTTTCCGGTTTCATTTGCTGGATCGTAGGTTTTAAACCCAAAGTCAAAACGAACAACAAGGAAAGTTAAATCATATCGTAGTCCAAATCCTGATCCTAAGGCAATATCTTTTAGACTGGAAACACCTGTAAAAGTTGATTTTGGATCAGTTACATTATCGCTTACATTCCAAATATTCCCGGCATCAGCAAATAGAGCTCCTTTTAGATCTCCTAAAAGCTTAAATCTAAACTCGGCACTTAAAGCAATTTTCATGTTAGCTTCATTAAAATCATTTAGTGCGCCACTGCTACCTGGTCCTAAGCTGTACGGTTGCCAAGCTCTATTGTCATTAGACCCACCAGAGAAATAACTTCTAGAAAAAGGAATGTTATCTGAGTTTCCAAACGGAATTGCGATTCCAAAAAAACTACGTACTGCCAGTACTTTTTCTGTTGATAAGTCCCAGTGTTTTATAAAGTCAAATTCGGTTTTTATGTATTCAGAATATTCTAAATTAAAAATTTCTCTTTTTCCATTTGAATTGAAAGACTGATTTGTTGTGTTTGCAATTAATGACAACAACGATCCAGCTGACTCGATTTTCGTTTTAAATTGATAAAAGGAATTGTCTTGTAAATCTTTTTTGGTTGTTTTTGTAAAAGAGAAACTAGTTGCTAGTATGAAATCGTTTTCAGTTAGTCGAACTCGTCTTTCTTCAATACTTTTGATTGATTGGTAATCATCATCGGCACTTGTTAATGGTGTAGCATTACTAAGCACGTCATTTGTAAAGCCAGTTGTTCCTGATTGAATAATTAAATTCCTATCGGTTGTATTGTCAAAATAAGCATTATTTGTGTTGTATGTTTTTCCAATAGTATTTAAGGCGTCGTAGGAGGAACGGTATACGTTAAAATAATTATTAGGATTTAGGTTTCGTACAAATTGCACATTAAATAAATCAAATCTAGCGGTATTGTTTCTCTTTGGATTCCAATTGTATGAAACAGCTCCTGTAAAATTCTCTTTATCTAGACCTATATTAGTTTGTCTTGCAATACCAATTGCCATTTGTGTCGAAGGAATCATGCTTTTAGGAATGATTTTTTCGGTTCCAAAAGGCAGAAAAATTCGTGGAATATTAAGTTTTAAATCGGCACCATACTCTGAAACATTGAAGAACTGATTGTTTGGATTTGCCAAATCTTTAGAGGATCCGAAATTTGTTCTTGCTGATAGTTCTAGTGTTTCGGCGCCATTAAATACGTTTCGAATAGACAAGGACGGGCTAAATGCTATACCAATATCTTGAATGTTAGAGTGCGTGACATCAAAAGATGCTCCAAAGCTGTATTTCTTCCTCGGTGTAAGGTAAATTTTTGCTATAAGTGAGCTCGCTGTGCTGTCACGTTTATCTATTTCGTACTGTATAGTAGGGTAGTTGAAAATTTTAAGATTGTTTAAATACCTGCTAGTTAATACTGTTTTGAAATCAGCAAACAAACCACCTTTTGCTATAAAAATAGCATCGGTTATGGCATATGGCTTGTATTTTAATTTATTATGGCTATACAGATTAAAGTTTTTGTAGGTTAGACTGTCTCTTATGGTTTGGGATTCCTTATTTGCGTTATAATCGGTATAGATATTAACATCACTAATTGTGTATAACTTAAAAGGTGTTGTTCTTGTCGAGTCTTTATCTTGGTAGGTATAATCATTGATAATCAGGTTTACATTAGCCTTGTTTTTTTTGCCTATAGTATCAATGTCAAAATTTACATATGTTGGTTGAAAGTAGTACGCACCGTTATTTCTAAACTGCGTTGCTACTCGATTTCGTTCTTCTTCAAAATCGGTTGTTTTGTATTGCTTACCAGACTGGATCATGGCTGCTTCTTTTTTTGAATCGTATAATGAATCCAGTGCAGGAGTAGAAATCGTCGTTTTAATAGTGTCTAATAAATAAGCAGCTCCCGTATTTATGGTATAGGTAACGGCCGCTTTTTTAGGCTTGATAGTATCTAAAATTGCAGCTGTAGCAACGTCAAAATAGCCATCATTAAAATAGTAATATTTGAGTCGTAATAGGGATTTAGTAGTTTTAGCACTGTCAATAATCACAGGCGGTTCTCCAGTTCTTTTTAAAAATTCGTGAATGCCGTGATACCAAAATGATTGTCCTAAGCGATCTACCTGTTTAGCAGAAAGCCATTTGGATTCTCGTTCATATTTTCCAGGGTTATTGGTGAATTTTGCCTGATAGGTAGAGTCAGGATTTAAGTTAGCTAGATTGTATAAGTTTAGGCGTAGTTTGTATCCTAAAAGAAGAGTGCTGTTTGGTTTTTGATACAGCTGATTGAACACAATTTCGTCTGATATTTTCTTGTCATTAACTAGAATTTCATTTTTAGTTAGTAGTCTTTTATCTCTTGGTACTCTTTTTTCAGCGTCGCAAGCAGATATAATTATCCCTATTAGAATAAATAATGATATTTTTGTTAAAATTTTTTTCAAGTGTTCTAAAATATTTAATTCAAAAGTACATATTTTTATGGTTAGTAAAAACCAAATAAAACTAATAACTAGTTTACAGCAAAAAAAGTATAGAATAGCCAATCAAATGTTTTTTGCCGAAGGCATTAAAGTTATTAATGAGTTATTGTTATCTAATTTTGAACTTGTTCATCTTTATACTACTCAAGATGATTTTGAAACACTATCTAAAGACAAAAAAACGGTAATTGTCGAAAGTGATTTAAAAAAGATAACTGCTTTAGCGACTCCTAATAGTTGCTTAGCTGTTTTTCATATACCAGCTCACAAGCCAATTAAAACCAATGGATTAATTGTTGCTCTAGATGCTATCCGGGACCCCGGAAATATGGGAACTATTATTAGGCTTTGTGATTGGTTTGGTGTCGAGCAAATTGTATGCTCGAGGGAGACCGTAGATCTTTATAACCCTAAAGTCGTGCAGGCAACCATGGGATCTATATCTCGAGTAAACTTGAACTATCTTGATTTAAAATCCTATTTAAGTACGACATCGTTGCCCGTGTTTGGAACTTTTATGGATGGAGATAGTATTTACAAGACTACTTTGCCTCAAGAAGGTGTTATTTTGATGGGGAACGAGGCTAACGGAATCTCAAAAGAA
>CAXBGV010000180.1:0-6147 GCA_963975235.1 uncultured Flavobacterium sp.
ATACATTATGCTAAATTAAAAATAGCAATACATACTTTTTGATCTCCTATTTTTATTTACCGCACTTTCTTTGCAATTTGCCAGCTTTTGCCTAAATACGATTGCAATCGATGTAAATTATAAGAACCTTAACAACTAATTGAACGTAGTTTCTGTATCTTCCCCTTACAATTTTTAAATATTACACTATGTCACATATTCAAATACAAGCTTTTATACCACTGTTCTACCTTGTTTGGTCTGATGATTTATTAAGTACATTGGAGTTTACTACACTTAATAATTTTATAGAGGATCAAGAATGGTTAACCAAAGAAGAGCAAAAAATACTGCTGTCTAAAATTGATATTTCAAATCCTCCGAGCCGTGATGTTATTTCTGCATGGAAGCAAACTATTGAGAAAATGATTGCTGCAAGACCTGATCTTAAATCGATCTACGACATTGCACTTGCACTTTCTGATGGCGATGAGCATATAAAAAATCTAGAGTCATCTTTTATCCTTTTAGAGCACAATTTAGGAATTACAACTGCAGAGGGAATCAGTCACTTTAAATCGAAAATAGATCCGAAAACGGTAACGCATGCTGCACACAGTAATTTTGATGTAGCCAAAATAACAGCAGTTTTAGATGGAGCGCAAGCACCTATAATCCATAAAGTTAAAGCTGTTATTTCTAGAAGTGAATTTAAATTACAAACAATTACCAATACGCATGACTACCGCGAACATGTAATGCAATGGTGTACGATTTTAGCAAATGAAGGCTTTGGTAGTATGGCTTATCCTAAGGAGCATGGAGGAGGAGCAAATATCGCAGACTACTTCGCAATTATGGAAACGCTAAGTCATCATGACCTTAGTTTAGTAATAAAATTTGGGGTCCAATTTGGACTTTGGGGAATGAGTGTTCATTCTTTAGGGACAGAGAAACATTACGCTAAATATTTGAAGGATATAGGGAGTTTAAAATTACCAGGATGTTTTGCTATGACTGAGACGCATCATGGCTCTAACGTAAAAGGACTAGAGACTACTGCAACTTACAATCACGCAAATCGCTCTTTTACCATACAAACTCCACATCCTAAAGCTCAGAAAGAATATATTGGCAATGCCGCTGTACACGGGCAAATGGCGACCGTATTCGCAAAACTTATTATCGATGGACATGATTATGGTGTAAACGCTTTTATTGTTCCTTTACGTGATACACAAGGAACTGTTTTAGAAGGTATAACTATTGGTGACTGTGGCCATAAAATGGGATTAAATGGTGTGGATAATGGTACGATTTCCTTTAATAACGTGAGTATTCCTCATGAAAACATGTTAGATCGATTTGCTGCTGTAAATGAAAAGGGCGAATTTACAAGTCCAATTCCTAGCGATAATCGACGTTTTTTTACCATGTTAGGAACCTTAGTTGGTGGTCGTATTGGTATTCCTCGCTCTGCTTTGGCTGCAGCCAAAACAGGTCTAACTATTGCCATCAAATACAGTGATCAACGCCGACAATTTGGACCCGAAGGCGGCTCAGAAGTACCAATTTTAAATTACCGCATGCACCAACGTAGGTTGTTGATTCCGCTTGCGAAGAGCTATGCAATTCACTTTGCTCTGCAGTACCTTACCCAACGCTTTTTAAAAAGGTCAGAAACTGATATGCAGGAAATCGAGGCTCTTGCCGCTGGTTTAAAATCATATTCTACATGGAACACCACTGCAACTTTGCAAGAATGTAGAGAAGCGATCGGAGGAAAGGGTTATTTATCAGAAAACAGAATCGATGCTTTAAAAAACGACACAGAAATTTATACCACTTTTGAAGGTGATAATACAGTTTTAATGCAATTGGTTGCTAAGAGTCGCTTGGCTGAATTTAGAAAATCTTTTAGCGAAATGGGTTCTTTAGGGGTGATCAATTATGTATATGAAAATGCCAAAACAGCCATTACCGAAAAAAATCCTATTACAATTCGAAATACAGATGAGGCGCATTTATTAGATAGTCAGTTTCATTTACAAGCTTTCCAGCATCGTGAGCAAACAATCGTAGCTTCATCGGCGCGACGTATCAAAAAGCTGATCGATAATGGTATGGATGGGTATGATGCTTTTAATGTGGTGCAGCACCAAATGATTGATTTGGCTGGAGCTCACTTAGACCGTGTGGTTTTAGAGCAATTTCAGCTAGGAATTAGTACAGTTGAAGATGTGGATTGTAAGGCAATTTTAAACCAACTGTGTCAGTTGTTTGCACTGTCTCAGTTAGAAAAAAATAAAGGTTGGTTCTTAGAAGATAATTATATGGAAGCGGTAAAAACTAAAGCTATTCGTAAAATGGTCAATCAATTGTGTTGGGATATTCGACCTGATGCGGTTGCTTTGGTGGATGCCTTTGCCATTCCAGATTCTTGTTTGGGGGCTTTGGTGCAAAGCTAACCGCTATTTGCAACCATTTTTGATTTAGATATATTGGGTTGAATGCAGTATTTTCGATTAATCAACTATATTGTTTACTTTTAACAGCTAGTTGATACGGATTTTCTTGTTACGTGAATCTTGCTCACTTTTATGTTTCAATTAGGCTGAAAATTGATGCAGAATTTCCATTGCTTGTGCAGCATCTTTTGTATCGACAAATATATGATCGTGATAAAATGCAGCTACCACATTACAACTAATAGTGTTATCACTTAATGCTTTTGAAAAAGCGGCAGTTAGTCCCACAGCATCTAGAGCTGAATGTATTGTCAATGTAATCCATGAAGCAACAAATGAATAATATAAACCTAAATCATCAGCAATTTTCTTTTCGATTATGATCGTTACACTTTCCTCTTCTCTAAAAGACATTAAGATGTCTTTTAGACTTATTTCTTCTAAATTTTTTACTTCACAAAATACAAACTCTCCTGCATTTAATTTAGGTTTCATTTTTTTTAAAAGTATTTCTAAATTTTTTTCTCCACTCATGTTTTTTGCTTTTTACTATTCAATGATAAATATAATACAAACTCCCTCTATAATGGATGTCTATATTAGTAATTCGTTTTACTTTTATCAATAATTATTGCGTTGGATTTATTTAGATCTTTCTAAAGTAAAAGAGTAGGAATGCAAGTTTGCAACGGCTCCATTTTCGGCTTAACAAAAACTTGACGCGAAGCAAAATTCTCACGAACTTCACAGAAATTGCAGGTTGTTTTATTTCTTGGTAAGTATCAAAACGGTATTGATCTGATGCCTAAAAAAGTTTATTGCAAAATTTTAGTTTTTAATACATCTTATTGCCGCACCAAGAGAAATACTAGCATCCCCAAAAACAATACTTCCGTTCTTTAAGAGACTTACAATTCTTCTTTTTTGAGTCGTAGAATTTACATCAGCTGTAGCCCAAGAGCATATTAATTCTGAGCCTGTTGCTGTACCTCCAAACGCAACATATCCATTAGGTAACGCTCTAAACCCTAATGCATCTGTACCATTACCTGACGAAAGGACCCAGCCGGTTTTAGACTTAAGTGCCGTAGCTTCATTTGCAACGAAACCCTGACTTGCTACAAAAACCTCCAAGTTTTTGAAGTCTTGCTCAGTAGGTATTCTCCAACCTTTAGGGGCTAATTTGCCAGACAATAATGCAAATTCATTATACATTGCACCATAATAGTCAAATGGTAGCGTATTGGGATAAATATTATTTAAATCTTGTGTTGAGGCCCATTGATAAAGCGCTGAAGGCTCAGGACTATAATACCAATCTGTGCCAAATGTCCATTTAGTTATGGGTGCTCCATCATTAAATTTAGTAGTTTTTAAATTTTCAAGCATCCACACTTGATTACCTAATTTTATTGTTTGATATACATTTCCATCTGCATCCGTAACAAGTTCAGGAGCTTGCTCATTTATTTGTGCTTCTTTTTCGCATTGTGTCAGTAGTAACCCTAAAAGTATAAATGCAAAAAATTGAATTGTTTTTTTCATAATGTCTCGCTTTCTGATGTAGTGCACAATGAATTTATAGTTTTTTTCTAAATGATGCTATTACAGCTCGTTTGAAGCTAAATTAAAATTGTTTTTCGGATTTCCAATATAATCTATAACAATGCAAATGGTAAAATCAACTCAGGAAAAAAACAACTTCGAGTTTTTTAAACAACCAAAACCTTTCTAGTAACGATTAGGCTTTCGGTTTTTTATTTATTGTACGTATGGATAAAATCATTGCAATTATGATTAATATATTTAATGTAACTCTAACTAGTACTGATGCTAGTTAATTTTTCTCTAAATCAAAAGTTAAAATGTTTGCAATCAGAAGACTTATGCTGACAATTAAAATAACATATTTAAAAATTGGCTTTTTTGTATTCATTGAAAATGTAATTATTTGGTTCAAATTCTACTAATTGTCGCACTTGATTTGATTAGATTTTATTGATGCTATACTATACACTTTGCCTTTTTTAATTTCTTTACTAGTTCGTAAAATTCATTAATTGGGTTTTAAAACCTTCAAGCTTAATAAGGTAAAAACCTGAAAATAAAATAATCCAAGTTGTAAATACTAAAAATAACACAACGAGATTTATTCCGTTTTCAGTATTTTCAGAGTACAAACAAACAAAACCTAATAAAATAAGTCCAACAAAATTATATAATACAGCGTTTTTTAAACTCATTGTGATCATTCCGGTTAAAAAATTCCAACCAATAAGTTTATCTTTTATAATTATTTTGTTTGGCTCGCAAAAATCTACTGTGACTTGTTGAGCAAGTTCCAATTGTACAATTATTAAATTATTTTTGATTACATACTTGTAATCGTATTTGTTAAGAAAGGTTATTACATTTTCTTTATTCATATCCGTCTATTTTTTGTTATTGTTGAGCTCAAATAATAAAAGGCTTGTTGTTGTTTCGCACAGGCTGTAACTTTTTAATTTGCGGCTTCACGAAAACTTAACATTACAGTGCAATACCGGTAAATGTTAGCTAACTCAAAATGGCTACAAGAATGCGTTTTATTGTTTACTTATTAGGTCCATCGTAAAATTTAATTGTGTATCAGTGTTGTTTATATAGTCATCAAATGTTTGAGTGATCTCGTAATTAGGTATGATTCCTCTACCATACTTTTGATTTTCTTTTTTGGGAACATCTTGCTCTAAATTAACAACTGAAAATGTTATTTCAATTTTTGATTTTGGTAGTTTGTAACTTACTGGTGTGTGGCCGTTGTGTCCGTAATAACCTCCTAAAGTTTCTTCTCCAATCGTTATGGTATTTATATTTCCGGCAACCATTGATGCAAACAAACTCCCTGCAGATGCGATTTTTGGGCTTGTGAGCAAATAAATCTTTCCATTAAATGCATTGGGATTAGGTGTTATGATTTTATGGTCAGCCGCATTGTCATCTTGATAATATTTGCCGTCTTTTTCTTTTGAGAAAATTGTTTGAAATTCTTTATTAAATTTCCCAACTACCAAAGGCCTTATAAATTTAGGTATAGCACTTTTATAATATTGTAATAACGGAATTTTTTTAAAAGTAATCCATGCTTGTTTATTTTCTTGAAAATTTCTATCAGTAAGATAAGAGTAGGTAACCAAATCATTAGGATCATTTCCGCCACCATTATTGCGAACATCAACGATTAAGTTTACTATTTTACTCGCCTTTATGTTTGTAAAAATACTATCTAAAAAAGATTTGTATTTTTTATGTCCATTTGTCTTTTCATCACCGATATCAAAGGTGTGTATCGTCAAAATCCCTGTTGTTGGGTTTAATTGTTTGTATTTATATTTCTGATTTTCCCTCAAATTTGCGTAATAATATTGTTCAATTGACATGGAATGCATTTTTCGGAAATTTTCATAATATGTTTTATTTCCAACGCTTTGTACAGTCTTAGTTTCTAATTCTTTGGAAATTGGATTCAAATAGCTGATCGTAAAAGTTTTAGTTAGACCAAAATGGAGTCGGTAGTATTTTGAAAAACTAGTCATTAATCCTGTTCTTTTCCCCGTTAGATTAAATCCATCAGTCGAATAATATTTATAAAGTGCTGGAATTATTGTAGAAATCGGAACCTCATTTATTTTCATAATTTCTGCTCCTAAAGGTAATTCTT